>NZ_JADBGC010000029.1:0-124880 GCF_014892245.1 Microbispora sitophila
GTCTTGCTGGTCTTAATTCTTCCCGACCGGCTCTTTCGTGTCAAATCCGCCCCACCGGGACCTACTTGACCCGAAACCCGCCGACCGACAGGAATTCGACCCCCCGTTTCCGGGGCAACCCCTCTAATTTACCTGATTCTCGAAAGCCCGTCGAATCGTGACGAGGCATCCCGAGATCGGGTTCGATTAGAAGGAGTTGCTGAGAGCCTAGCAGCCGATCCCCGGAGGGGGGTTCAGGCTCGCCGGTCCTCAGCGCGTGCAGAAAGACTAGCACCCGTCCAGAGGTGCTGCGCACAACTTGGGCAACTTTGTGGTCCTCCCCTGTCTTCAGGGTCTTCAAACCTCTGCCGCCACAAAGCTTCGGATGCCTGTGCGCTCTCGTCGCGACGAGAGCGCACAGGACGACGACCTAGGCCGGCAGGGCTGCGAGCTGGGCTTCGAGACGGGAGATGTCCTCGGCGGCCTGCTCGGCCCGTCGGCGCACCTTCGTCACGACGTCCTCGGGCGCCTTGGCCATGAACTGCTCGTTGCCGAGTTTCGCCGCGACCTGGGCTTGTTCCTTGCGTGCCGCCGCCAGGTCCTTCTCCAGCCGCTTCCGCTCGGCCACGACGTCGATGGCTCCGGCCGTGTCGATCTCCACGAGCACCGTGCCGACGGTGAGCCGGGCTGTCGGGCTGAACGTGTCCGCCGGTTCGTCCAGGCGCAGCAGAACGCGGATCGCGCCCTCATGGGCGGCGAGAGCCGTACCGGACAGGGACAGTCGTGCGGCCACCCGCTGGCCGGGCTTCAGGCCCTGATCCGAGCGGAACCTGCGCACCTCCGTCACGAGGTCCTGCAGTGACGCGATCTCCTGCTCGGCCTCGGGGTCGAGCAGTCCGGGCGTGGCCGAGGGCCAGGGAGCGACCACGATCGACTCCCCGCCGGTCAGAGCCCGCCACAGCTCCTCAGTCACGAACGGCACGAGCGGGTGGAGCAGCCGGAGCAGCGCGTCGAGGACATGCCCCAGCACCCGCTTGGTGTTCTCGGCCACCGCGCCGCCCTCGGCGAACTGGACCTTGGCCAGCTCGACGTACCAGTCGAAGACCTCGTCCCAGGCGAAGTGGTAGAGGGCGTCGGAGGCCTTCGCGAACTCGAACTCCTCGAAGGCCGCGTCGACACTCGTGACGACCTCCTGCAGGCGCGACAGGATCCACCGGTCGGCCGCGGTGAGGTATTCGGGCAGGCCGTCGGAGACGGCGCCGTTCATCAAGGCGAAGCGGGTGGCGTTCCAGATCTTGTTGCAGAAGTTGCGGGATCCGGCCGCCCAGTCCTCGCTGATCGCCACGTCGGAGCCCGGGTTGGCACCGCGCAGGAGCGTGAATCGCGTGGCGTCCGCACCGTAACGCTCGATCCAGTCGAGCGGGTCGACGACGTTGCCGAACGACTTCGACATCTTCTTGCCGAACTGGTCGCGCACCATGCCGTGCAGCGCCACCGTGCGGAACGGCGGCTGGCCGTCCATCGCGTACAGCCCGAACATCATCATCCGGGCGACCCAGAAGAACAGGATGTCGTAGCCGGTGACGAGCACGGTCGTCGGATAGAAGCGGGCCAGATCGGGTGTGGCGTCGGGCCAGCCCAGCGTGGAGAACGGCCAGAGTCCGGAGGAGAACCACGTGTCGAGGACGTCCTGGTCCTGCTCGTAACCGGCCGGCGGCTCCTCGTCGGGCCCCACACAGACCATGTCGCCGTCCGGGCCGTACCAGACGGGGATCCGGTGTCCCCACCACAGCTGCCGGGAGATGCACCAGTCGTGCATGTCGTCGACCCAGTCGAAGTAGCGCTTGGCCAGCTCCGGCGGGTGGATGCGGGTGCGGCCGTCGCGCACGGCGTCACCCGCGGCCTTGGCCAGCGGTGTGACGTTGACGAACCACTGCAGCGACAGCCGGGGCTCGACCACGGTCTTGCAGCGGGAGCAGTGCCCGACGGAGTGCACGTACGGACGCTTCTCCGCGACGATGCGGCCCTGCTCGCGCAGCGCGGCGACCACGGCGGGCCGCGCCTCGAACCGGTCGAGGCCCTGGAAGGGCCCGTGGGCGGTGATGATGCCGCGCTCGTCCATGATGACGAGCGACTCCAGCGAGTGGCGGCGCCCGATCTCGAAGTCGTTCGGGTCGTGCGCGGGGGTGACCTTGACCGCGCCGGTGCCGAAGGAGGGGTCCACGTGCTCGTCCGCGACGATCGGGATGCGCCGCCCGGTGAGCGGGACCTCGACATACTTGCCGACCAGGTGCGCGTAGCGCTCGTCGGCGGGGTGGACGGCGACCGCGGTGTCGCCCAGCATGGTCTCGGCGCGGGTGGTGGCGACGATGATCTCCTCGTCGCCCGAGCCGTAGCGGATCGAGACGAGCTCGCCGTCGTCGTCGCTGTGCTCGACCTCGATGTCGGACAGGGCGGTCAGACAGCGGGGGCACCAGTTGATGATCCGCTCGGCGCGGTAGATGAGCCCGTCGTCGAACAGCTTCTTGAAGATCGTCTGGACGGCCCGGGAGAGCCCTTCGTCCATGGTGAAGCGCTCGCGGGACCAGTCCACGCCGTCGCCGAGCTTCTTCATCTGGCCGAGGATCCGGCCGCCGGATTCCTCCTTCCACTGCCAGACGCGCTCGACGAACGCCTCACGGCCGAAGTCGTGGCGAGACAGGCCCTCCTTGGCGATCTCGCGCTCCACGACGTTCTGCGTGGCGATGCCGGCGTGGTCCATGCCGGGGAGCCACAGCGTCTCCATGCCCCGCATCCGGGCCCGCCGGGTGAGCGCGTCCTGGATCGAGTGGTCGAGGGCGTGGCCCACGTGGAGCGACCCGGTCACGTTGGGCGGGGGAAGCACGATGCTGTACGGCTCGCGCCCGCTGCCCGGGTCCGCTGTGAAGTAGCCCGCCGATACCCAGCGCTCGTAGCTCCGGGTCTCGACATCGGCGGGGGCGTACTGGGTGGGCAGCTCAGACGTAGTCACGGTGCCCAATTCTAGGGACGTCCGGACGCCACCCGAGCCGTCGCCGCACGCCCTGTGGACAACGTGCCGGCGAAGGCCCGCGTCAGGCCGACTTCTCCCTCGGGGTCCGCTGCTGCTTGGCCTGCAGCTGGTCGCGTGGCACCAGGGTCGGATTCACGTGCTCCAGCACGGCCTCGCGAGTGATGACGACGCGGGCCACGTCCTGGCGGGAGGGCACCTCGTACATCACGGACTGGAGGACTTCCTCCATGATGGCGCGCAGCCCCCGGGCGCCGGTGCCGCGCAGGATGGCCTGGTCGGCGATGGCCTCCAGCGCGTCGTCGGAGAACTCCAGCTCGACGTTGTCCAGTTCGAGCAGGCGCCGATATTGCTTGACGAGCGCGTTGCGCGGCTCGGTGAGGATCTGGATCAGCGCGTCCCTGTCGAGGTTGTGCACCGACGTGATCACCGGGAGGCGCCCGACGAACTCGGGGATCATGCCGAACTTCAGGAGGTCTTCCGGCATGACGTCGGAGAAGATGTCGGAGGAGTCCATCTCCTCCTTCGAGTGGATGATCGCGTTGAAGCCGATGCCCTTCCTGCCGACCCTCGACTCGATGATCTTCTCGAGGCCGGCGAAGGCGCCGCCGCAGATGAACAGCACGTTGGTGGTGTCGATCTGGATGAACTCCTGGTGGGGGTGCTTGCGCCCGCCCTGCGGGGGCACGCTCGCCGTGGTCCCCTCCAGGATCTTCAGCAGGGCCTGCTGCACGCCCTCGCCCGACACGTCCCGCGTGATCGACGGGTTCTCGCTCTTCCGGGCGATCTTGTCGACCTCGTCGATGTAGATGATGCCGGTCTCGGCCTTCTTGACGTCGTAGTCGGCGGCCTGGATCAGCTTGAGGAGGATGTTCTCCACGTCCTCGCCGACGTAGCCGGCCTCGGTCAGCGCGGTCGCGTCCGCGATGGCGAACGGCACGTTGAGCATCTTGGCGAGGGTCTGCGCGAGCAGGGTCTTGCCCGACCCGGTGGGACCGAGCAGCAGGATGTTGGACTTGGCCAGCTCCAGGCCGTCGTCACGGCCCCGCTCCCCGGACTGGACGCGCTTGTAGTGGTTGTAGACCGCTACCGACAGCGCCTTCTTCGCCTTGTCCTGCCCGATGACGTACGCGTCGAGGAACTCGTAGATCTCGCGCGGCTTGGGGAGGTTGTCCCACTTGAGCTCGGAGGACTCGGACAGCTCCTCCTCGATGATCTCGTTGCAGAGATCGATGCACTCATCGCAGATGTAGACGCCTGGTCCGGCGATGAGCTTCTTGACCTGCTTCTGGCTCTTGCCGCAGAACGAGCACTTCAGCAGGTCTCCCCCGTCGCCGATGCGTGCCACCCCAGATACTCCTTTGCGTGGGACCGCCCCTGCCGCCGCGGTCGCTTCCGTCCGCACCCTGCTCGCGAGCCGGGCTCATGATCCTGGGATCGCGATCCGGTGCGAAAACGTCATCCCGCTCAGGTTTCGACGTTACCGTCTCTCGGGCCCTCAGTGAGCCCCCTAGCGGTGAGTCGCACCGGAACGTGCCCAAATGGGCACCGTTCCGGTGCGGCAACTCCCTCAGGAAGCGGCGACCGCCGCCGCGCGCTTCTTCCGCGACGGGATGATGTCGTCCACCAGCCCGTACGCCTTCGCCTCCTCGGCGCTGAGGATCTTGTCACGCTCGATGTCCTTGCGGACCTCGTCGGGCGACTTGCCCGAGTGCTTCGCCACGATCTCCTCGAGCAGCGACCTCATCCGCAGGATCTCACGAGCCTGGATCTCGATGTCACTGCCCTGGCCACCGCCCTCGGTGTAGGGCTGGTGGATCAGCACGCGGGCGTTGGGCAGAGCGAACCGCTTGCCCGGCGTGCCGCCGGCCAGCAGGACCGCCGCGGCCGAGGCCGCCTGCCCAAGGCAGACCGTCTGGATCTCGGGCCGGACGAACTGCATGGTGTCGTAGATCGCGGTCATCGCGGTGAACGAGCCGCCCGGCGAGTTGATGTACATGCTGATGTCGCGGTCCGGGTCCAGCGACTCCAGCGTCAGCAGCTGTGCCATCACGTCGTTCGCCGAAGCGTCGTCGATCTGGACGCCGAGGAAGATGATGCGGTCCTCGAACAGCTTGTTGTAGGGGTTCATCTCCTTGACGCCGTACGACGTGCGCTCGACGAAGGAGGGAAGGACGTAGCGGCCGTTGATGTCACCCGGCCGGATCAGCTCACTCATCTGGGAAGCTCCAGTCACGAGACGGCGCCCTCGGAGGGCACCTGGCGGGCGCTGCGCACCACGTGGTCGATGAAGCCGTAGTCCTTGGCCTCCTCGGCCGTGAACCAGCGGTCCCGGTCGGAGTCGCGCTCGATCTGGTCGAGCGGCTGGCCGGTGTGGAAAGCGATCCGCTCCGCGAGCGTCTTCTTCACGTAGAGCATCTGCTCGGCCTGGATCGCGATGTCGGCCGCGGTGCCGCCGATGCCGCCCGACGGCTGGTGCATCATGATCCGGGCGTGCGGGAGCGCGTATCGCTTGCCGCGGGCGCCGGCGCAGAGCAGGAACTGCCCCATGGAGGCGGCCAAGCCCATGGCGACCGTGCAGACGTCGTTCGGCACGTACTCCATCATGTCGTAAATCGCCATGCCGGCGGTCACCGAGCCACCGGGGGAGTTGATGTACATCCAGATGTCGCGGTCGGGGTCATCGGCGGCGAGGAGCAGGAGCTCAGCGGCCAGCCGGTTGGCCACCTCGTCGTTCACCTGGGTGCCGAGCACCACGATCCGCTCGCGCAGCAGGCGCTGGTAGAGCTGGTCCTCGAGGCGGGAGGGGCCACCCTCCGGGCTCCGGGCCTCGAAGCCGGAACCACCGGTCGGGAAGAAGGTCGGCGGGCTGGTCACAGCGTCACCTTCCGATGCGTCGTAATCGATTGGCTTTGCTTGTGACCTTAACGCGCGACGCGGACAGGTCATGCCCGTGCGCCGTACTGTTCGCTGACGGCGCATGCCCGGCCCGCGGCGGGGCGCCACGCCGCAACGCCCGTGTTTACCGCCATGGCCGCGCGGGCAGGGACACACGGATCTCAGCCGTACGATTGCTCCCCGATACGCGGCAAGAAACAAATTTGCAGGGATTTGCCCGAATATAACCGGAAACCCCCGACGCACCCGAGTGCGACGGGGGTTTCACCGTTGCCGCCGCACCGACCGGCCTCCCGGCCTGCCGGCGGCAGGAAGTCAGGCGAGAGCCGACGGAATCAGCTTTCCTTGGCCTCGTCGGCGGGCTCCCCGGCGCCCGCCTCCTCCACGCCCACGGCCTCCTGCTCGGGGTTGAGCTCGGCGTAGATGGCCTTGATGTCCACCTCGTTGCCGGCCGTGTCGGTCACCTTGGCCGCGTCGCCGATGAGGGTCTTGGCCTTCTCGCGCACGATCTCCATCATGGCCAGCGGGAGCTGGTTGTTGTCGGCGAGGTGCTGGGCCAGCGTGTTCGGCGCGACGCCCATCTGCATGGCGCGGCGCACCACGAAGTCGGTCAGCTCCTGCTCGCTGACGCCGATCTCCTCCGCCTTGACGATCTTGTCGAGCACGAAGCCGGACTTCAGCGCCTTGGCCGAAGTCGCCTCGTACTCGGCGAACAGCTCCTCCTCGGTGGTCTGCTGAAGGCGGAGGTAGGCCTCGCGGCTCAGCCCGCTCTCGGCGACCTGGTGCTCGAGGTTGTGCTTGCGCGCGTCGATCTCCGCCTGGAGCGCGCTCTCGGGCAGCGGGATGTCGATCCTCTCGAGCAGCGCGTCGAGCGCCTTCTCGCGGCTCTGCACGACCTGGTCCACCAGCTTGTTGCGGCGAACCTGCTCACGGATGCTGTCCTTGAGCTCGTCGAGCGTGTCGAACTCGCTGGCGAGCTGCGCGAACTCGTCGTCCAGCTCGGGCAGCACCTTCTCCTTGACCGACTTGACGTTGATGATCACGTCGGCCTCCTCGCCGGCGTTCTCACCGCCGACGAGCGTGGTGCGGAAGGTCTTCTCGTCGCCGGCGGCCATGCCCTGCAGCGCGTCGTCCAGACCCTGCAGGACCGAGCCCGCGCCGACCTCGTACGACACGTCGGCGGCCTGCTGCTCGTCGAGGTTGCGGCCGTCGATCTCGGCGCGCAGGTCCATCACGACGTAGTCGCCGTTCTGGGCCGGCCGCTCGACGCCGGTCAGCGTCGCGAAGCGCTGGCGCAGGGCCTCGAGCTGGGCGGTGATGTCCTCGTCGGTCACCTCGGCGGGGTCGACCACGATCTCGGCGCCCTGGTAATCGGGGATGTCGAAGGCGGGGCGGATGTCCACCTCGGCGGTGAACTCGACCTGCTCGCCGTCCTCGATCTTGGTGACCTCGATCTCCGGCTGGCTGACCGGGAAGACCTCGGTCTCGTCAACGGCCTGGCCGTACAGCTTGGGCAGGGCGTCGTTCAGGGTCTCCTCGAGAACCACCGCGCGGCCGAAGCGCTGCTCGATGATCCGGGCCGGCACCTTGCCAGGACGGAAGCCGGGCACGCGCACCTGCTGCGCGACCTTCTTGTACGCGGCCTGCAGGCTCGGCTCGAGCTCCTTGAACGGCACCTCGACGGTGAGCTTGACCCGGGTAGGGCTGAGCTCCTCGACAGCGGTCTTCACGGGGTGGTCTCCTTGATCCAGCATCTGGTGATCGCGGGCACGTCGTGCACGGCAACCGCGGCACAGTAACGCGCGCCGCGCCCACGTGAGAGGCGCAGGATCACCGTCTCGCCTGCACGCGACCTGTCCGGGCATGCTCGACTGTGGCGGGTGTCCAACGCCAAGGGCAGTCTAGAGCAGATGAGGCCCGGTAGCGACTGCTCAGAGGTCGGCCATGATCTGCCGCAGCAGGTCCACCGTCTCCGTTGGGGTGGTGCTGACCGCGCAGAGGCGTTCCATGACCTCGCTGTAACGGTCGACCTCTTCCCGTTTGTCCAGGTAAAGCGCGCTGGCGAGCTGCTCGACGTACACGATGTCGGGCAGGTCGGGATCGGCGAACCGCAGGATGCTGAAGGCGCCGCCCTCGGCGGCGTGTCCGCCATAGCTGAACGGAATGACCTGGATCGTCACGTTGGGCTGGTTCATGAGGTCGATGAGGTGCTGGATTTGACCCCGCATCACCTCGACTCCGCCGATCGGGCGGCGCAGCGCGGCCTCGTCGATCACGGCCCAGAACTTGGGGCTGTTCTCTCCGTCGAGGATGCGCTGGCGTTCCAGCCGCAGGTCCACCCTCCTGGCGATCTCCTCCGGCGCCGCGCCGACCGCACCGGCCATGATGACGGCCCGCGCGTACTCCTTTGTCTGCAGCAGGCCGGGGACGAACTGCACCTCGTAAGTACGGATGCGCTCGGCGGCCTCCTCCAGGCCGACGTATGCCTGGAACCACGAGGGCAGCAGGTCGTTGAACCTGTGCCACCACCCGGGCTCGTTGGCCCGTTCGACCAGGTTCATCACGACATCGCGCGTCTCCTCGTCCTCCACCCCGTAGAGGGCGAGAAGGTCGACGACGTCGCGTTCCTTGAATCCGACCCGGCCCAGCTCCATCCGGCTGATCTTCGACTCGGACGCCCGGATGCACTGGCCGGCCTGGTCACGGCTGATGCCCTTGCTCTCACGGAGCTTGCGGAGCTGAGAACCGAGAAGGATGCGCAGAGCCGTCGGACCCGATCCAGCCTGGATCTGTATCACGGCGCCTCCCTCTCACCTCGGCCCTGTGTGCCGCCAAGGGACGACCCGCACGACACCCCCAGCCCACACAGTGTCACCACTTCGGGGCCCGATGACAAGGTCTGATCTACGTGTCCCTGACGGTTAGCACTTCCGCATTGTGCGTCTGCACATGACAATTGCACGTGCATTTGGGTCTTGCAGCGGCAGGAGGCGCTGATCCATCATGTCTAGGTGCATATTGGGCCAAAATGTGCACCAGTCCTCGATTCAGGCCAGCGGGAGGTACGGGCAACCATGTCGGACGAGCCCAAACCCGGCGGCCAGCTGACCCGCGACGTGGGATTCGGCTGGTTCCGGAGGGCGGCAGGGGCGTCCGATACGACGATGTGCCCCCTGGCCCCGCAGGCCGACTCCGTAAAGACCGCTCGTGACGTCACGCGGACGACCCTGCAACAGTGGGGTCTGTCGGAACTGAGCGACGACGCGGCCCTGGTCGTGAGCGAACTGGTGACGAACGCGGTCCGTTACGCTCTGTATCCGGCGAACCGCGACGGCGACCGGCCGATAACGCTGACGCTTCTGCGCATCGCCCCGCACGTGCTGCTCGCCGTCTCGGATCCGAGCGACCAGGCGCCGTCGCCCGTGCAGCCCGACTTCGTGTCGGAGCACGGACGCGGCCTCTACATCGTCGAGACCTACAGTCAGGCGTGGGGCTGGGACGCGCTGGACGAGGGCGGCAAGGCCGTCTGGGCCCTCTTCCGCACCGGCGACTGACGATTCCTCGGCGCTCTGCCGTTCCCCACCCTCGCTGCAATCGGCCATACGGACGATCCGCGCTCCGGGTCACCGGATCGGCTCACCTCGGGGCCAGGAACTATTGTCGCGAGCATGGTCGAACACGATGCCCTCGGTGCCACCCGCGAGGCTTACGACGCTGCCGCCTCCACCTATGCGCAACTGTTCAGCGACTCGCTGCGTGACAGTCCCCTGGACCGCGCGATCTTGGGTGTCTTCGCCGAGGTCGTAAGGGCGAGTGGGGACGGTCAGGTCGCGGACCTGGGATGTGGGCCTGGCTATATCACCGCTTATCTAGACGAGCTGGGGCTGGCGGCGTTTGGGGTTGATGCCTCTCCTGCGATGATCAGATTGGCTCGACAGGCCTATCCGGGCCTGCGGTTCGGCGTGGGTTCGATGGCCGCTTTGAACATCGCTGACGGCGTGCTGGGCGGCGTACTCTCACGTTGGTCCATCATCCACACTCCGCCGCAGGAAGTCCCCGTCATCCTGGCGGAGTTCCATCGTGTGCTGGCACCCGGCGGCCACCTTCTGATCGGCTTTTCGGCAAGCGATGATCCGTCTCACCCGACGCAGGTCTTCGATCACGCAGTCGCGCCGGCCTATCGGTGGTGGCCTGATCACCTCGCCGCGATGCTGCACGAGTCCGGGTTGCCCGAAGTTGCCCGGATGGTTCGCCAGCCCCAGCCCACCGACCGACGGCAGTTCCAGGAGGTTCAACTGCTCGTCCGCAAAGCCTAGGCAGGGGCTGTCTGACCGAACGCATGAGCGCATCCAACCTGCCGCACGGGGAGCCGTCCGGCTCCAGGCATCGGCCCATGATCAGGGCTCACTGCCCGTTCAAGCTCTGATTCGGTCGAACACACCTTCTGAACCGCAGGTCCCCAAACGACATCGCGGTCGTCCAGATCCGTCCGGCTCAGCTCCCGATCATCCGTCCGGTTGGCTCCCAAGGTGGCTCCCAGAACCGGCTACTCGTACAGGTGGGCGGCGTGGATCTGGAGAGCGAGCGACTGCCATGTCGGCGGGTCGACATCGTCCTTGAACGGGGCTCCTTCACGGACACAGCCGTCCTGGAGCCATGCTGCCCAAGCTCTAAGGAAGTCGCCAACGTACATGCTGCTCCAGCGGCCCTCGACGAGCCGCTTCCCCTCGCAGACTTGCCGTTCGCACTCGGCGCGATCGGCATCGAAGTCGTCAGCCATGATCTTCAGGTAGGCGGCGAAGTCTCGCATGTCATGAACACGCTCGACCTTCGGGGGAAGTTCACGCGGTGGTGTCATGAGGACGAGAGTAGAAGGCGAACTGTCAGCATGGATCACGGCCCGTGCCGGCGCTGAGCTGGGCATGGAGCCGCTCATGAGTGACCGTGGTTGCCCCCACGCTCCCCTGGCTAATTGCACGCCAATTGCACGACGATCAGCCACTGGAGCTTGGGGCTACCACTCCTTACCTTCGGCCTGGCGTTGCTCCTTCATCACGGCGATCGCCGCACCCATCGCACGGAGCACCTTGTGCGCGTGCTCGCGATCAACACCTATGCGGGTCTGGAAGTCCCACTCATTGAGGTGGACGCCGTTGCAAATCTCGTTGAGAGCGTTGTCGACGAGGTGATCAAGCCCGCTACCTCAGCCAGCTACGGCCGACCGCAATGAGCATGCCCTTGGAGATCACCCTGGAGCCGAAGCGCCCCCGCCGGAGGCGAGATCTTGGCTTGTGGCGTGGCGTTCCCTATCCGGAACTCCTCCCCCAGCTTCGCGAACACGTCGAGGCGCTACTCGGACAAGGCGCGGACGGCTGGGTCTTCGTCGACCCCAAGCGCGCTCGGCTCCGGCGCTCCGGCTTCCGCCGGACCTGGAACAAGACCCGTACAGCGGTCGACCTTCCCGATCTCCACTTTCACGACCTGCGGCACGTGGGGAACACGCCGGCGGCTGCCAACGGTGCCGGCCTCAAGGAGCTGATGGCACGCATGGTCACTCGTCCACTCGGGAGGCCCTGATCTACCTGCACGCCAGGCAGGACCGTGATCAGGCGATCGCCAGAGCGCTCGGGCAGGCGTGCAAGACGGCGGCCGGAACGAAGATCGAGAGCTGAAGTGGCACACGTATGGCACGGAAGATCGGAAACATCTTCCTGAGATCACAAAGGCCAGGTTCCCCGTACGGGATAACCTGGCCTTTCGCACTGAGAGCGGACGACGGGAATCGAACCCGCGTAGCCAGTTTGGAAGACTGGGGCTCTACCATTGAGCTACGTCCGCGCGCGCCCGGTGTCCATCTGGTCTAGACTTCATCCGGTCGTCAGGGCGTAAGCGTACCGGAGTCTCGGACTGCTCGCGTACCCGACGAGACGGGGCGTGGCGCAGCTTGGTAGCGCGCTTGCTTTGGGAGCAAGAAGTCGCAGGTTCAAATCCTGTCGCCCCGACCAGCGATCACGCACTACGGAGGCCGCTTCCGATCATCGGAGGCGGCCTTGTCCGTCCCTTGGGTGACCAACTGAGTGACACGGCTCCGCCGGTCACCGGTACGGGAGCAGCCCGGCGCGTTTCTATAACCTGTTCTCGCCGTATCCCGGAACGCTGAGGAGCATCATGGGCGACCTGGTCCTCGTCGACCGGCCCTCCGAGGCCGTCGCGGTCGTGACGCTGAACCGTCCGCGCAAGTACAACGCGATCTCCAAGGCGCTGCTCGAAGAGTTCCATGACACGCTCAAGCGGCTCGCGGAGGAGCCGGACCTGCGCGCGATGGTCCTCACCGGGGCCGACCCCGCCTTCTGCGCCGGCCTGGACCTCGGCGAGCTGGAAGCGGGGGTGAAGATCGGCCACCCCGACTCCATCCTCCCGCTGCGGAACTTCCCGGTGCCCGTCATCGGGGCGGTCAACGGCGTGGCGGTGACCGGCGGCCTGGAGTTCGCGCTCGCCTGCGACTTCAGGATCGCCAGCGAACGGGCGCGGTTCGCCGACACCCACACCCGCGTCGGCATCGTGCCCTCCTGGGGCATGACGGCCCGGCTCAGCCAGGCCGTCGGGCAGGCCTGGGCCCGGCAGATGACGTTCACCGGGGATTTCGTCGACGCTGCCCTGGCGCTGCGCATCGGCCTGGTGAACGAGGTCGTCGCGCACGACCGGCTGCTGCCCCGGGCCGTGGAGCTCGCGCAGAGCATCGCGACGACGACGCCGGAGACGCTGGGCAGGATCCGGGAGATCTACGACCTCCTGCGCGACGGCACCGGCGCCGACGGCCTCCGGGCCGAACTGGAGACCGGCCGGGACGGGCTCACCATCGCCGGCCCCGAGGACTTCGCCGCCCGCAGGCGCGCCGTGTTCGACCGGGGCCGGACGCAGGCCCGCTGAAAGTCACTCCTCCTCGACGTACGGATGGGTGAGGAACTCGATGGCGTGGCCGTCGGGGTCGTCCACGTAAACCCCGCGGCCGTGGTGACGGTGGTTGATCTGCTGCGGCTCCTGGTGCTGCGGACCGCCCCAGTACGGCAGGCCCCGTTCGGCGATGCGCGCGCAGATGGCGTCGAACTCGTCCTCCGAGACGAGGAACGCCAGGTGCTGCATGACGATCCGGTCCCGGTCGACGATCGAGTCGGCGTAGTCGATCGTCACCCCGTTGCCGACCCGGACCGTGGCGAACGGCCCGAACGCGCCGGGCTCGGGCTCGCCGAGCAGCCCGGTCAGGAACCGGGCGGACTCGAAGCGGTCGCTGCTGTGCACGATCGTGTGGTCCAGTTGAGCGGTCACGTCGCCCTCCAGGTTTCCTACGGTCCTCATCGAGCCAATACCGTGGACAGGTGATCGACAAGCACATCTCCCGCGTACTCGGGCTACTCGGGCAGGACGACACGCTCCGCGTCCTCGCCGGGCTGGTCCTGCGTCCCGGTGAGCCGCTCGACAAGGTCACCGGGCTCGACCCTGAAGCGGTGGCCAAGGCACTGGACCGGCTGGCCAGGGGCGGCCTCGCCGAACGGGACGAGGACCACTGGCGAGCTCGGCCCGAGACCTTCCGCGAACTGCTGCGTACTATCCCCTCGACGCCGGCGGACCCGATGGACGCGTTCCTGGTCGACGGGCGACTCGTCTCGATACCGGCGAAAAGGGCCAAACGGCTGATGGTGCTCGACTACGTCGCACAGGTGTTCGAGGTGGGCGTGCGCTACCCGGAGAAGGAGGTCGACGTGGCGCTGCGGGCGTTCCACGACGACTACGCCGCGCTGCGCCGCTACCTGGTGGACGAGGGGTTCCTCACCCGGGAGGCCAACGTCTACTGGCGCTCGGGAGGAACCACCTGACGCAGTTGTCTGACCGGGTCCGGCCACTTCGGCGGACGCCCTTTCCCGATGGGCCCCCGGCGCGGACACTGGGAGATATGGGCGAGCCGACCAGGGTCCTTCTCGACGAGTCCCGGATCCCCCGGAACTGGTACAACGTCGTCCCTGATCTGCCCACGCCTCCCCCGCCGGTGCTCCACCCGGCGACGCTGCAGCCGGTCGGCCCCGACGACCTCGCCCCGCTCTTCCCGGCGGCGCTGATCGAGCAGGAGGTGTCGGGTGAGCGGTTCGTCCCGATCCCCGACGGCGTGCTCGACGTCTACCGCCTCTGGCGGCCCACGCCCCTCATCCGCGCCCGGCGCCTCGAGCGCGTCCTCGGCACGCCCGCACGGATCTACTACAAGTACGAGGGCGGCAGCCCGTCGGGCTCGCACAAGCCCAACACGGCGGTCCCCCAGGCGTACTACAACGCGCGAGAGGGCGTGCGGAGGCTGACCACCGAGACCGGTGCGGGCCAGTGGGGCTCCGCCCTGGCGTTCGCGTCCGCCCAATACGGCCTGGCCTGTGAGGTCTGGATGGTCAGGGCGTCGTACGAGCAGAAGCCGTACCGCCGCACGCTGATGAAGGTCTACGGCGCGACCCTGCACGCAAGCCCGTCTGCGGTGACCACGGCGGGCAGCAGGATCCTCGCGGAGGACCCCCACTGCACGGGGTCGCTGGGCATCGCGATCAGCGAGGCGGTCGAGGTCGCCGGGCAGCACGACGACACGCGGTACGCCCTCGGCTCGGTGCTCAACCACGTCCTGCTGCACCAGACCGTGATCGGCGAGGAGGCCCTGGAGCAGTTGGCCGCCCTCGGCGAGACCCCGGACGTGGTGATCGGCTGCACCGGCGGCGGCTCCAACTTCGCCGGGCTGGCCTTCCCGTTCCTGCGCGAGAAGCTGGCGGGGCGGATGAACCCCGTGCTGCGGAGCGTCGAGCCCGCCGCCTGCCCGTCCCTGACCCGGGGCGCCTACGCGTACGACTTCGGCGACACGGCGGGGTTCACGCCGCTGATGAAGATGCACACGCTGGGGCACACGTTCGTGCCCGACCCGATCCACGCGGGCGGGCTGCGCTACCACGGCATGTCGCCGCTGCTCTCGCACGTGTACGCGCTGGGCCTGGTGGAAGCCGTGGCCGTCACGCAGACCGAGTGCTTCGACGCGGGGATCCGCTTCGCCAGGGCCGAGGGGATCGTGCCGGCACCCGAGCCCTCCCACGCGGTGGCCGCGACGATCGCGGAGGCGCTGGGGTGCGCCGAGTCGGGCGAGGAGAAGGTCATCGTGATGTCCCTGTGCGGGCACGGCCACTTCGACCTGCCCGCGTACGAGAGCCGCCTCGCCGGCCGCCTGGAGGATTTCACGCTCCCGCAGGAGCGGATCGACGCGGCCCTCGCGCACCTGCCCATCGTCTGACGCGACGCATGCCCACCGTTATCCGTTTCGTCCCTTGACCGGCGGGTACGGCTGCGCCATCGCGCCGTAATACCGACCGGAGCACTCATGTCAAACGGCTGAAATGCGCGGTATCAGCTCCATACGATTCTGGAACACCATCCGCTCTCTCCGGAGAATTCGTTGAACCGGAACTGCGTTATCAAGGACCCCGCCCCGGGCAACCGGGCGCAGTGGCGCCGCAGCAGCGCCGCGTCCGCGCACGAGCGGCTGGCTTTCCTGAATGAGGCGAGCCGGCGGATCGGCAGCACGCTCGACTTATCCGAGACGAGCCGCGAGCTCGTCGACGTGGCGGTTCCCCGTTTCGCCGACGCCGCGGCCGTGATGGTGCAGGACCGCCTCATGGCGGACGGCGAGTTGTCGTCCCGGCCGGTGGACGGGACCACCCTTGTACGCCGGGTCGCCCTGGGCGTGGCCGGCGCCGATCCGGACTCCTGGGTGAAGGCATTCCCCGTCGGCGAGGCGACGGTCTACCCGGCGATCCTTCCGCAGGCCCAGTGCATGGCCGGGGGCAAGCCGCTGATGTACCCGGCGCTCGACAAGGAGAGCGCGCGGCTGATCGGCGCCAGCCTGGACCGGGAGGAGGCGGTCGCCTCGCTCCTGACCGACTCCTCGTTCCTCGCGGTCCCCCTGCGGGCGCGGGGACGGGTCCTCGGCTGCGTGATCTTCACCAGGCGCCCGGACAGCCTGCCGTTCGAGGAACAGGACGTGGTGGTGGCCGAGGACCTGGCCGCCCGCACCGCCCTGTGCATCGACAACGCGCGGCTCTACACCAGGGAGCGCAGGACCGCGCTCACCCTGCAGAGCAGCCTGCTGCCCGTCGAACTGCCGCAGGCGCTCGGCATGGACATCGCCTCGCGCTACCTGCCGGCCAGCGACCTGATGGGCGTCGGGGGCGACTGGTACGACGTGATCGCCCTGCCCGGGTGCCGTACGGCCCTGGTGGTGGGCGACGTCATGGGCCACGGGACCAGGGCCGCGGCGACCATGGGCCAGCTCCGCACGGCCGCGCGTACACTCGCGAGCCTCGACCTCCCGCCCGACGAGGTGCTGTTCCGGCTCAACCTGATGAGCCAGGACCTCGACCCGAGCCAGATCGCGACGTGCATCTACGCCGTCTACGACCCGGTGACCCGCACGTGCGCGCTCGCCCGCGCCGGGCACGTGCCGCCGATCCTGCTGCACCCCGACCGGTCGACCGAGATCATCGAGCTGCCGTCGGGCCTGCCCCTCGGCATCGGCAGCGACCCGCTGGAGTCGCGCGAGCTGGTTCTGCCGGCCGGGAGCGTGCTCGCCTTCTACACCGACGGCCTGGTGGAGAGCCGGGAGCGGGACCTGGACGCCGGGATCATGGGGCTGCGCCGCCTGCTCGCCGGTCCGGTCGAGGACCTGGAGGACATGTGCGACGTGATCATCAGCAGCCAGCGGTCGGGCCACGAGCGTGACGACATCGCCCTGATGGTGGCCCGGGTACGCGATCTCGACCCGGACGAGGTGGCGACCTGCCCGTTGCCGTCCGACCCGCGGTTCGTCTCGCACGCCCGCCGGTTCGTCCGCGGCACGCTGCAGAGGTGGGGGCTGAGCGCCCTGGTGGACAGCACCCAGCTCATCGTGAGCGAACTGGTCACCAACGCGCTCAAGCACGGCTGGCCGCCGATCGAGCTGCGCCTGCTGCGCGGCCGCACGCTGGTGGTCGAGGTCGTCGACGGCTCCCCCGCCACTCCCGCCCCGCGCACGGCCACCCCCGACGAGGACACCGGCCGCGGTCTCCAGCTGATCAAGCGGTTCGCCTACCGCTGGGGCACCCGGCCCACGCCGTACGGAAAGATCGTCTGGGTCGAGCAGCACGTCCCTTGACCCGGGCGTTCCCTCCCCCGCGAGCGTGTATGACTGATCGTTGAGAAGAGTTACGTTCGAATGGGGAGTTCGTGGCGAGGAGGGGACATGATCGACATCCGTGACGCGTACCGCAGGGCGCTGGACGGTTTCGGGGACCGCCTCCATCTCGTCCGCCGCGGACAGTGGGAGCTGCCGACTCCTTGCGTCGACTGGGACGTCCGGGGGCTCGTCAATCATGTCGTGGCCGAGAACCTGTGGGCCCCCGAACTGCTGTCCGGCCGTACGGTCGCCGAGGTGGGGGACGCCTTCGAGGGCGACGTGCTCGGCGACGACCCGCTCAAGGCGTTCGAGGCGTCCGCGCAGGGCGCCGTCCAGGCGGTGTACGCCGAAGGCGCTTTGACCAGCGTGACCCACCTGTCCTTCGGCGACGTGCCGGGCGAGGAGTACATCACCGAGCTGTTCGCGGACGCGCTGATCCACACCTGGGACCTGGCACGTGCCATCGGCGGGCCGGAACGGCTCGACCCCGAGCTCGTCGCCTCCTGCTCCGAATGGTTCGAGAAGGCGCGGGAGGACTACCGCGAGGCGGGGGTCATCGGGGACGAGCGCGGCGTCCCGGCCGGCGCCGATCAGCAGACTCACCTGCTCGCCGCCTGGGGCAGGAACCCTTAGGTCCTACCGCTCAGGTCCTATCGGCCTGTGGGCCGCCTGCCGTGGTTGGCCTTCTTCTTCTTGCGGGCCTTCGACTTGCGTGCGCGCCTGCCCATCACGACCGCCTTCCGTCGAGTACGGCTTTCGCTCACTGTCCTCCCCCGGACCGCCGTCGGCAAGTACTCACACCCCAACTCAACATGTCTCCACGTACGTGGGGCATAATTTGTTTGAATCTGTTGACAGGAGTGGTGGATGCTGGCCCAGCAACGGCAGCAGGCGATCCTGGAGAGGGTACGCAGAACCGGCGGGGTGCGCGTCGCGCAGCTCGTACGCGACCTCGGGGTCTCGGACATGACGATCCGCCGCGACCTGGAGGTCCTCGCGGAACGCGGCCTGATCGTCAAGGTGCACGGCGGGGCGACCGCCACCGGCACCGGCTCGACGGAGGAGCCGGGCTTCGCGGCGAAGTCCGTGCGGCAGCAGGCCGAGAAGGAGGCCATCGCCCGCCGGGCCGCCATGCTCGTACGGCCGGGCAGCTCGGTCGCCCTTTCGGCCGGGACCACGACCTGGACACTGGCCCACCACCTGGTGGATGTGCCCGAGCTGACCGTGATCACCAACTCGGTCCAGGTGGCCGACGTCTTCCACCGGGCGGGACGGCCCGACCAGACCGTGGTGCTGGTGGGAGGCGTGCGCACGCCCTCCGACGCGCTGGTCGGCCCGGTGGCCGTGGCGGCCGTCCGCTCCCTGAACGTCGACACGCTCATGCTCGGCGTGCACGGCATGAGCGTCCGAGCCGGTTACACCACGCCCAACCTGCTGGAGGCGGAGACCGACCGCGCCCTCATCGCGGCCGCCCAGCAGCTCGTGGTCCTGGCCGACCACACCAAGTGGGGGACGATCGGCATCAGCACGATCGCCGCCCTCGGCGAGGCCGGCGTGGTCGTGAGCGACGTCGGCCTGCCGGAGGAGGCGCGCGTCGCGCTGTCGGAGCACGCCGGCGAACTCCTCCTCGCCGATCCGTCCGGGGAGACCGAGCTGGAGACCGCACTGTGACGCCGGACCTCTGGAAGCCCGCCATGACCCGGGACACCGCACCGTGAAGCTGGAGACCGCTCTGTGAAGCGCACCATCACCCATCTCGCCGACGGCCGTGAGCTGATCTACTTCGACCGGCGCGACGACGCCGACCACAGCGCCACCGACACCAGGGACCTGCCGCCGCGCCCGCTCGCCTCCGAGCTGCGCTACGACCCCCTGATGGACGAGTGGGTGGCCGTCGCGCGGCACCGTCAGACGCGCACCCACCTGCCGTCCGCCGAGGAGTGCCCGCTCTGCCCGGGCCATCCCGGCTCGGAGATCCCCTCGCCGTACGAGGTGGCGGTGTTCGAGAACCGCTTTCCGTCGTTCAGCTTCAACACCGGAGCGTACGAGCAGGTGGGCGGGCTGAGCGAGGTGCGGCCGGGGATCGGGCGCTGTGAGGTCGTCTGCTTCACCTCCGACCACGACGCGTCGTTCAGCTCTCTGAGCGACGAGCAGGCCGAACTGGTCGTCGAGGCCTGGGCCGACCGCACGGCCGAGCTGTCCTCGCTGCCCGGCGTCGAACAGGTCTTCTGCTTCGAGAACCGCGGCGCCGAGATCGGCATCACGCTGCCGCACCCCCACGGGCAGATCTACGCCTATCCGTACGTCACGCCGCGTACCCGGCAGATGCTGGACGCCGCCGCCCGCCACCAGGGCGGCAACCTGTTCGCGGACGTCCTGGCCGCCGAGCGGAGGGGCCCCCGGGTGGTGGCCGCCAACGAGCACTGGACGGCCTTCGTCCCGGCCGCCGCGCGTTATCCGTTCGAGGTGCACGTCTACCCGCACCGTCACGTGCCGGACATCCCCGCGCTGTCGCCCGAGGAACGGGCCGCGTTCGCGCCGCTCTACATCGAGGTGCTGCGCCGTCTGGACGGGCTGTTCGGCGTCGTCATGCCGTACGTCGCCGCCTGGCACCAGGCCCCGGTCACCTACCGGCGCGACCTCGCCTACCTCCACCTGCAGCTCTTCACGATCCGGCGGGCGCCGAACAAGCTGAAGTACCTCGCCGGATCGGAGTCGGCCATGGGCGCGTTCGTCAACGACGTGCTCCCCGAGGAGGCCGCCCGGATGCTTCGCGAGGCGATAACGGATTGATCTCCGAATGGTTGCGGCTTGGGTGGCAGCCATGGTTTCTTTACCACTAGTATCCCTGACACCGGACGTCACAACCGGTACGCCTAATCCCGGGCGCCCCGCCCGGGAGCCGGGGACCCAACCACGCACCTGGGGTCAAGGCAGTCGCCTGCCCGGGCTTCTCCAGCCCGAACCCGTCAGCTAACCCGGTCGGCAGATGGAGAGGAGTGGGCTCTGCCCCGCGCGTTCCCCCTGGCTGTCGGTGCGCTCGCCTCCGCCGTCCTCGTGTTCGGCGCGGCCACCCCGGGCGCCGCCGACCCCAAACCGACGGAGAAGCAGCTCAAGAAGGAGCTGTCGGACCTGCGCAAGAAGGTCGACCGGTTGATCGGCGACTACAACGCCAAACGTGTCGCCCTCGCCAAGGCCCGCGTCGAGGAGAAGGCGGCCCGCGGTCGGCTGGCCAAGGCCGAGGCCGACTACGAGGTCGCCAGCGACGCCGTACGGCAGATGGCCGGGCTGCGCTACCAGACCGAGAGCGCGATGGCGCTGCCCGACATGAACACCGCCGCCCTGAACTACCAGCTCAAGGAGGAGCAGGCCGCCAGGCTCGCGCGCTTCGACCAGGTCCGCGCCGAACGGCAGCGGGCCGCGGACGCCGCCAAGACGCTGACCGAGCAGCTCAAGGCGCAGGCCGCCGAGGTCGCCGGACAGCGCGAGGACGCCGAGGACCTCATCGACGAGATCAAGGACAAGCTCGACGCGCTGATCCCGATCGCGCCGGGCAAGCGCGCGGGCGGGTCGTGGGCGCCGGAGCTGCCCGGCGGCGCCGACAACATCACCCCGCGGATGCGGCTCATGCGCACGGAGGTCGAAAAGCACTTCGACCTGCGGTTTCCGGTCGGCTGCTACCGCGCCGAGAACAGCGGCGAGCACCCCCTCGGGCGCGCCTGCGACTTCATGATGAGCTCGGGCGGCGCCATGCCCTCCCCCGAGATGAAGGCGTTCGGCGACAGCCTGGCCGCCTGGGCCATCAAGAACGGGCCGAAGCTGGGCGTGATGTACGTGATCTGGCAGCAGCGCATCTACAACCTCGGCCATCCGGGCTGGCGAACCATGTCCGACCGCGGCGGAATCACCGCCAACCACTACGACCACGTACACATCTCGATGTACTGAACCCGCAAGCCGCCTACCCGGACGTTCGGCCCGGGCAGGGCAGCTCAGGGCACATCGAGGGCACTTGAGCTGTCTGCCGGCCCTCGGCCCAGGCGCTCTCGATGGCCGCCCGCATCCGGTCCTCACTGGAGGGCATCAGGTGGGTGTACGTCCGCAGGGTGAAGCCAGGGTCGGCGTGGCCGAGGAATTCGGTGACCGCCTTGATCGACACACCGTCTTCGAGGAGCACCAAGGCGAAGTGATGCCGCAGCATGTGGAAGCCGTTCTCCCGCGTAGTCGGGAGTCCCGCCTTCTCTAGAGCCGTCTTCCACGCGAAGCGGTTGAACTCGTTGCGGACGATCACGGTTCGCTGGCGAGTGGTGAAGACGAGCCGAGCAACCAGCGCGCGAGGAAGGTCACCGGGAGCAGGTACACGGGAGGCAGGGCTTGACCCTCCGTCCCCGGCCCGCTGTCGCTTCGCGATGGGTCGACGGCAGACGAGAGATCAGGACGGGGAAGACTGCGCGGGGACGTGGGCACCCTTGGAGATCAGATTATGACGGGCACCTATCCGGTGCACTTCTCTAGCTGTTCGAGAATCTGGCCGTACCCTCGATCTATGGCGACCTTGAATCGTCGGCCATCTGCGATCGTGATACAGACAACCGCTCGATTCAGCACGGAGGCGACTTCCTCCGGGGTGGGAGTGCGGACCTTGACAAATGCCTCCTGACGTGGAATCACCCGACGGGAGATCTTCCCATCAGGATCAATGGAATGCGCCAGGGTGTCAGGCGTAACGGTGATATACCCACCTATCCACCCACGATGAGACGCATAGGAAGGCACATCGAAGCCGTATACCAGGCCCGGAACGGTAACAGACCCATCGGTATGTGACACGGGACAAGGCAGCCCTAGGCGTCTCCCCACGAGGTTTCCGAGCCACGAAGCAGTCAGGTCTCTGATCAGGTCTCCAAGCACGGCAGCTCCTAGCATTGGTCGCCTTTGCCGCGCGCGGCATCGCTGTCATGAGGACGAATAAGAGCGACCCCAAGGTTCCTGAGCGAGTCCGGTCCGACTCCAGGGCACAGTCAGGGCACATGAGCGCGAAAAACAGCGCGAAACGATGAGAACCGGCGAACGCCGAAAGCCCGGCTCTGCGTAAGAGCCGGGCAGACGTCGCAGGTCAGCTGTCAGGACGGATTAGATCTCGATGTACTGAACCCTCCCGCCGTCTACCTGCACGTTCGATCCGAGCAGGCGGCCCGCGGAACGTGCCGGCCGTAGATGGCGGGACTGGAAGTTCTGATCGCAGAAGCTTATGTCTTCCGCTTGAGTTCCTCGCGGATCTCGCTCATGGTCCAGATCAGACCGCCCAAGAAGGTCAAGGCGAGGACACGATCCCATCGACCGTCTCGAAACAGTAGCCAGACGGCGAGGGCGCCTACGACGAAGCCGGAACACAGTCCCCGCGCCAGGCCCCGAAGCGCGGGCCGCATCAGCGGCACCAGCCGTTCCCTGTGGCGACGAAGCATCCAGAACGCGACCATCACCACAGTAGGCAATAGGAGAAGCACGGTGACAAGGACAGCCGCCACCGTCAGGTCCTCATTGTCCCAAGTGGGAGATCGTCCACGGCGAGGATGTTACCCACCAGGAGCGGCAACGGCTGTAGCCGGCTGCGCACCCGAGGGCACATCCAGGGCACATGAACGCGAAAAGCAGTGCGAAACGATGAGAAGCGGCGAACGCTGAAAGCCCGGCTCAGCGCATGAGCTGAGCAGTCGCCGCAGGTCAGCCGCCAGGACAGATCAGATCTACGACGTGTGATCTCCAGAGTCGTCGCTGGAGGAAAATCCCTTTTCTTCAGGCTCTCGGCGGCGGAGTTCAGGCCACCAGGCAGATCTCGATGTACTGAACCCGCAAGCCGCCTACCCGGACGTTCGGTCCGGGCAGGGCAGCTCAGAGACTGTCGCTCAATCCCAGTAGTTGAACAGCAGTTCGCCGAGGGTCTGGGGCTTCCAATCAGCGATCTGGTTGCGTTCTGCCCTGTCAAGGTTTGACGTATCGATCAAGCCGATAGGGGTGTTTAAGTCGGTCGAGGTCAGAACCTGGAAAGCGTCCAGGGATCGTAACGCTTCTTCAAGGGAATCACAGCTCTCGCAAATGATCACGCCGTCAGCCGGAACCTGAGCGATCGCAAGGACCGGTAGGTGCATGTGACCGAGTACTGCGGCCATGGACTCGCCGTGCCGAATCACTGCTGTCCGAAAGTTGGGCGTGACCTCCGGCTGCCTGATCTCCAGAACCCTGCCGCGCACAAGCCGAGCAGCCTCGTGACAGACTGAGGCGAAAACCCGCGCATCCGTCAAGGGCAGCGGCTCGGATCTGAAATCTCGGAACCCCGTCGCACCTCGCGGCAAGCGACTCAGATTGAGACCCCTCTCAGTCGCCATCGACGCTCCCGCTTGCCTGACCGGTGTCGTCCCTCATCGAAGGTACACCTCACGGCGTGCCCCTCTCCTGCGCCTGTTTCTCGGCGTCGATCCTGGTTCGCTCTGCCAGTCGGCGAACCGTTGGGTTGGCGTCCACAGGAGTGGTCATCGACCACGGCGAACTCCCCGGGTCACCACCTTCCACATAGTGGCGGCACTGGCGCGAAGGGTCACTTCAGCTGAGGACTGGGTTTCTCGATAAGCCTGTCGCATGGAGATCACCCGGTGCCGCCTGCCGCCCTACGATCAGGCCATGCGTACTGCGTACCAAGAGGCGCTGGTGATGATCGGCTACGTGCTGGGCATGGTCGTCACGCCTGTCGTCGCCGATTGGGCGAGTGGCCGGATCGGCGGAAGGCTGCTCGACGAGGCCATGCTCACGTGCACGGCGTTGTTCGAGCTCGCGTTCCTCTTCGGCCTCGCCCGGCTCCTCCTCCGAGTGCCGCGACGGCTCGCGAGCGCCTCCGCAAGGCGCCGGCGGACCCGGAAAGCGGGGTGACCGTCGTGGGTGAACTCATCGCGGACCTGTTCGTGTCGCTCGACGGCTTCGCCGCCGGCGTGGACGTGGGCGCCTTTTTCGGCTACCCGGGCCCCGGCCTCGACGCCTGGATACGCGAGGCGACCGAGCAGCCGCAGCTGATGCTCATGGGGCGCGTCACCTATGAGGCGCTCGCGGCGATCTCGTCCACGGCCACCGACGAGGCGAGCACCCGGATGAACGACCTGCCGAAGGCCGTTTACTCCAACACCCTGCGAGAGCCGCTCGCCTGGAGGAACACCCGGCTCGTACGCGGCGACCTCGCCGAGCGGGTTCGGGCGCTGAAGCGGGAGTCGGACGTGCCGCTGCGCTCGATCGGCAGCCTCACGCTGGTCGGAAGCCTGGTGGAGCTCGGGTTGGTCGACCGGCTGCGGGTGATGGTCTTTCCCCTCACGCTGGGCGGCGACGGCCGGGAGCCCGCCTACGCCGGCTACCCCCGGACGGGGCTGGAACTGGCCGGCACCAGGGTCATCGACTCGCGCATCGTCCTGCTCGAATACCGGCCGGCGAGCTGCAAATGACATGACTCCGCGCCGCGGCTCAGGGCAGGATGCCGGAATGACCGACACACGTATCGATCCCCCTGTCGCCGCGGACGAGCGCGCGATGCTGCGCGCCTGGCTGGACTGGCACCGTGAGACCCTCGCGGTGAAGTGCCAGGGCCTCACGGAGGAGCAGCTGCGGCTGCGCTCCGTGCCTCCCTCCAGCATGTCGCTACTCGGCCTCGTACGGCACATGGCCGACGTCGAGCGGAGCTGGTTCCGGCGGCGGCTCAACGGCGAGGACCTCGGCGGCATCTACTACAGCGACGACGACCCGGACGGCGAGTTCGACAACGTGGACACCGCGTCCGCCCAGGAGGCCTTCGCGACCTGGCGCGCGGAGATCGAGCATGCCCGGGCGGCCGAGGAGGCCTGTGCCGACCTGGACGCGCTGACGAAGACGGACCGCCAGGGAGTCCACTATTCGCTGCGCTGGATCATGTGCCACATGATCGAGGAGTACGCCCGCCACAACGGCCACGCCGATCTGCTGCGCGAGCGCATCGACGGGGCGACGGGCGAGTAGCCCCCTGCCCGGCGAGGCTCAGCCGGACAGGCGGACCGGGTTGACGAGGTCGGCGTAGATGAGAAGGCCGCCCATGACGACCAGCAGGGCCGCCATGACGTACGTCAGCGGGAGCGCCTTGGCCACGTCCACGTAACCGGGGACGGGCCGGCGGCGCACCCGCGCCAAGGCCCGCTTGACGCCCTCCCACAGGCCGCCGGCGATGTGACCGCCGTCCAGCGGCAGCAGCGGGATCAGGTTGAACATGCCCACCGCGAGGTTCAGGCCGGCCAGCAGATTGATGAAGATCTCGATCTTGTTTTCGACCGAGAGGTCAGAGGCGGCGATCTCACCGCCGATGCGGCCCGCCCCGACGATGCCGATCGGCCCGTTCGGATCGCGCTTCTCGCCCGAGAACGCGGCGTTCCACACGCCGACCATCTTCTTGGGGATGTTGACCATCGCGACGGCGGTGCGCTCGGTCAGGTCCCACATCTGCCCGACGACGTAGCCGGGGCCCTTCTTCTCGACGACGATGGTCGGGCTCACGCCCAGGAAGCCGACGTTCTTCTCGACCTTGTCGGGGTCGGTCAGCGAGGGCATGTCCTGCGCGATCAGGTCGACCTTCACGTCGGTCCGCTGCCCGGCCCGCTCGATGCCGAGCGTCGTCACCCCCGCGCCGTGCTCCCGGATCAGCCGCTGCGCGCTCTCCCAGCCGGTCACCGGGGTGCCGCCGATGGCGACGATGCGGTCGCCGGGTCGCAGGCCCGCCTTGGCGGCGGGCGTCAGGGGGTCGCTGTCCCGGCAGTCGCGGTGCCCCGCCTCGGCGGCGGGGATGGCGCACTTGGACACCGAGGACACGACCGGCGTCTGCCCGCGTACGCCGAACCCCATCATCACGACGGCGAACAGCACGAACGCGAGCACGAAGTTCATCGCCGGGCCGCCGGCCATGATGATGACCTTCTGCCACCAGGGCTTGCGGTAGAAGACCCGGTTCTCGTCACCCGGCCGGATCTCCTCGGACGCGACCGCCCGCGCGTTCTCGATGAGGCCCTGCCAGGGGCCCGTGGAGACGCTGCGCAGCTTGCCGGGCTCGTCCGAGGGGCGCGGCGGGAGCATGCCGATCATGCGGATGTAGCCGCCGAGCGGGATCCACTTCACGCCGTACTCGGTCTCGCCCCGCCTGCGCGACCACATCGTGGGCCCGAAGCCGACCATGTATTGAGTCACGCGGACGCCGAAGAGCTTGGCGGGCACGAGGTGCCCGATCTCGTGAAGCGCGATCGAGAGGAGCAGACCCACGAAGACGATCACGAATCCGGCCACGATGAGCCAGCTCATCAGCGCGTACCTCCGAATCGGAGAAGGTGCCCTGGCAGACGAAGCACCCTTCGAGCGTAGCCCACCCGCACGAGGGCGAAGACTTTTCCGGCGCGCGATCGGCTTGCCCGTGTGTGACCGATTGGGGACACTTCGTTGACAGTACGGAGTTGGTCGATCACCCTTTGAGAGACGTCCAGAGGGGAGAGCCTTGATCCGGATTCTGGTGGCCGAACACCTTCCGTTGGTACGGCGAGGCCTGGTCGCGTCCCTCGACGGGGAGGACGACCTGCGGGTGGTCGCGGACGTCGGGTCGGGCGAGGACATCGTGCCCGCGGCCCTGGACGTGCGGCCGGACGCCGCCGTCATCGACGCGGACCTGCCCGGGGTGGACGGGCTCAACGCGGCCGCGCGGCTCGGAGAGAAGGCGCCGCGCTGCCGCGTGATGCTGCTGTCGGCGCAGCCCAGCCCGGGTCACGTCAAGCGGGCCTTCGCGGCGGGCGTCCTGGGCTACCTGAGCATCGAGGTGGCCCCCGAGCAACTCGCCGACGGCATCCGCCGGATGATCGCCGGACGCCGGGTCGTCGACTCCGAGCTGGCGGTCGCCGCGCTGGAGGCCGCCGACTGCCCGCTGACGCCGAGGGAGCACGAGGTGCTGCGGCTCGCGGCGGGGGGCGCGCGGTCGAAGGACATCGCCGCCGAGCTGGGCCTGTCCGTCGGCACCGTGCGCAACCACCTGTCGCGCATCCTCGTCAAGACCGGAGCGCGCAACCGCGTCGACGCCGTCAGGATCGCCACCGACTCCGGCTGGCTGTAGGAACTCAGGGGCGCCAGATCAGGACGAGCGCGCAGTCGTCGTTGTGGCCTGAGGACATCGACTGGACGAGCTGCCGGGCCTTGTCGCGGAATCCCGACGGCAGCAGCCGCTCGGCCTCGCCCAGCAACCGGTCGAGCCCGGCGTCGATGTCCCGGCCGGGCTGCTCGATCAGCCCGTCGGTGAACAGCATGAGCGCGTCGCCCTTGCGCAGCACCCCGCTGTCGGTCTCGCAGGCCAGGTCGGGCACCACGCCGAGCACGACGCCCTTCGCCGTGGAGACCCGCCACGTGCCCGACCCGGAGTCGAACCGGACCACGGGCGGGTGCCCGGCCGAGGTGATCGTGTACTCCCCCGTGGACAGGTCGAGTTCCAGGTGGACGGCGGTGACGAACCCCTCGTCCCCGAGCTGGCGGTGCAGGTAGGAGTTGCACGCGGCGAGGAAGTCGTCCACCGAGCCGAGCAGGCCTCCGAAGGTGCCCGACAGCATGAGCGCGCGTGTTCCCGCGTCCACGCCCTTGCCGGACACGTCGACGACCGCCACCCGGACCCGGTCGCCCTCCCGCATCGAGACGACGAAGTCGCCGCCGAACGACGATCCCCCCGCCTGCTTCAGCACCACCTTGCCGCCCCAGTCCTTGGGCAGCGGCGGCAGCTCGCTCTGCCGCTTGAGCCGGTCGCGCAGCTCCAGCAGCATCGCGTCGCCGCGCAGCCCCTGGACGCCGAGCTTGCCCCGCGTCCGCGCCATCATCCAGGCCAGCACGGCGGTGAAGGCCATCGTGATCAGCAGGCCGGGGCCGACGCTGAGCACTCCCCTGACCGGACCCATGTACGCCAGGGACGCCACGACCACGCACAGCAGGATCGCGAGGCTGCGCAGCCGGAGCTGGAGGCCGCCGATCAGCGTGAAGAGGATCAGCAGCGAGGGCGAGAACCAGTACGGCGACACCTCCGCGTCGAGCACGCCGACCACGATGGTGAGCACGACGAGAGCGATGAGGAGGTACCGGTCCTTCGACCAAACTTTCCTGACAAAACGGACCAACGGCACCAGGAGCGGCACGCGCGCCAGGAGCGCGCGCAGCCGAGGAGGGATCAGCGGCGCCGGACGGGAAGTCATGATGGCCTCGACTGTATCCGGACATCCCAGGTGGCGGCACCTGCTTGACCAACGTCTAGATCATCCGGCACGGATATTGGGTCGCCTCACGCGGCGGCCCGCTTCTACGGTGTTTCGATGAGCATCGCCGTGCGCCCCATCGAGGCATCCGAGTGGCCGGCCTTCGTCGCCGTCAACTATGAGGCGTTCAGCGCCACCTATCCCTTGGAGATCGCCGACCGGTGGCTCGATGTCCTGGAGATCGACCGCCTGCTGTCCGCCTTCGACGGCGACCTGATGGTCGGCTGCGCCGGCGCGCTGTCCTTCGAGATGACGGTCCCCGGCGGGCCGATCCCCGTGGCCGGTGTCACGTCGGTGGGCGTGCTCCCCTCGCATCGCCGCCGCGGCGTGCTGACCGCGCTGATGACCCGGCAGCTGCACGGCCTGCACGAGGACGGCCGCGAGGCCGTCGCCGCGCTCTACGCCAGCCAGGCGGGCATCTACGGGCGCTTCGGGTACGGCAGGGCCGCCGACACCCTGAACTTCCGCATCCCCACCCACGGATCGGCCTTCACGCGCTCGGCCCCCGCCGACCCGGCGCTGCGCCTGCGCGTGGCCACCCCGGCGGATGCGCTGGCCGATCTTCGGCGGATCTACGACGCCGTACGCCCCGGCCGTCCCGGCCTGTACGGGCGCTCGGAAGGGTACTGGCGGACCGAGATCCTCCCGGACACCGAGCACGACCGCGGCGGGATGGGCCCGCTGCGCTGCCTGATCGCGGAGGACGCGGCGGGAGCGCGCGGTTACGCGCTGTTCCGGGCGAAGGCCGACTGGGACGAGCACGGCGTGCCGGACGGGGAGGTCCGGCTCCTTGAGTTGTTCGCCTCCGACCCCGCGGCGTACGCGCTGGTCTGGCGTGGCGTCCTCGACCGGGACCTGTGCTCGGTCGTCCACGCCGAGCGGCGGCCGGTGGACGACCCGATCACGCACCTGCTGGCCGAACCCCGCCGGCTCAACGCCGCCTGGTTCGACGACCTGTGGATCCGCCTGGTGGACGTGGACCGGGCCCTGGCCTCCCGCGCCTACGCGGCCCCGGCCGACCTGGTGCTGGAAGTCCAGGACGAGTTCTGCCCGTGGAACGCCGGCCGCCGGCGCCTCGTCACCGACAAGGCGTCCTGCGAACCGACCGGCGCACCCGCCGACCTCACGCTGCCGGTCGACGTGCTGGGCGCGGCGTACCTCGGCGGGCGGCCCCTGCGGGCGGCGGCGGACGCCGGGCTGGTGCGGGAGCACCGGCCGGGGGCCCTGCGCGAGCTGTCGGCCGCGATGGCGTGGGACCCGGCCCCTTGGGGCTGCCGGGTGTTCTGAGACGCGCCGCCGACAGCCGGGGCGCAGGCTTCGGAACCGCGTAGGCTCCAGAACATGGCGTTGCAGAGTTTGCAGATCACCGCGATCACGGCCATGCGGGCCCGCGACGTGTCCCGGCCGACGCCGGAGCAGCAGGAGGCCGCCGACGAGCGGCCGCTGCGCGACGAGGCGCCCCGGCGGGAGCCCCGCCGGGGACGCGACAGG
This sequence comes from Microbispora sitophila, assembly GCF_014892245.1. Classification (NCBI taxonomy): domain Bacteria; kingdom Bacillati; phylum Actinomycetota; class Actinomycetes; order Streptosporangiales; family Streptosporangiaceae; genus Microbispora; species Microbispora sitophila. Next base: position 29,951 of record NZ_JADBGC010000029.1, read on the forward strand.
GACACCCGCCAGGCGCAGAGCTAGACAGGGTTAGACGGGGTCAGGCGGGCAGCGGCGGCAGTTCGCCGGTCGCCTCGTAGTCGGCGAGCTGGCGGATCCGCCGGGCGTGCCGCTCGGCCCCCGAGAACGGCGTGGCCAGGAAGAGCCCGACGAACCTGGCGGCCTCCTCCGGCGTGTGCTGCCGGGCGCCCAGGCTGATCACGTTGGCGTCGTTGTGCTCGCGGGCCAGCTTCGCCGTGTCCTCGTTCCAGGCGAGGGCCGCACGCACCCCCCGCACCTTGTTGGCGGCGATCTGCTCGCCGTTCCCGGAGCCGCCGATCACCACCCCGAGGCTGCCCGCGTCGCCGGCCACGCCCTGCGCGGCGCGCAGCACGAACGGCGGGTAGTCGTCCTCCGCGTCGTAGACGTGGGGACCGCAGTCCTCCACCTCGTGGCCCTGCTCCTTCAGCCAGGAGACAAGGTGATTCTTCAGCTCGTAGCCGGCATGGTCGGCACCGATGTAGACACGCACGACACAAGTTTCCCAGAAAGCCTCTGGCGGAGACGACCCCGGGCTCCACTAAAGTAATAGCCGAGATGGGCTTCCGTCCCTTACACCCTCCGGCTTGACAGGAGTGTCATGCGCGAGCTTCGTTATGTCGGCGACCCGGTCCTGCGTACCCCCGCAGAACCGGTGACGGACTTCGACCGCGAGCTGCGCCGGCTGATCGACGAGATGTTCGCGGTCATGTACCAGGCCGACGGCGTCGGGCTCGCCGGGCCGCAGATCGGCGTGGGCCGGCGACTGTTCGTCTACGACATCAGCAACCGCAAGGGCCACGTGATCAACCCGGAGCTGACGATCGACGACCCCGAGCAGGTCGTCGAGGAGGAGGGCTGCCTGTCGGTGCCCGGCAAGGAGACCGGCAAGCCGCTGTACGCCCCGACCCCCCGCGCCGCCGGGGTCACCCTGCGCGGGGTCGACAAGCTCGGCCGGCCCGTCGCCGTCAAGGCCCGCGGCATGCTCGCCCGGTGCTTCCAGCACGAGTTCGACCACCTCGAGGGCACGCTGTACGTCGACCGGCTGGGCAAGGACGAGCGCCGCAAGATCCTCCTGCAGGCGCCCTGACGTCCTACAGCTGGATGGCCTTGACCTCCAGGAACTCCTCCAGGCCGAACTCGCCGAGCTCGCGCCCGATCCCGGAGTGCTTGTAGCCGCCGAACGGCGCCATCATGTTGAAACGGCCGCCGTTGACCGCCACCTGCCCGGTGCGCAGGCGGCGCGCGACCGCGAGCGCCTTGTCCTCGGTGCCCGCCCACACCGCCCCGGCCAGCCCGTACGGCGTGCCGTTGGCGATCTCGACGGCCTCGTTCTCCGACGCGAACGGGATGATCGACAGCACCGGGCCGAAGATCTCCTCCTGCTCGATCGACATGCCGGGAGACACGCCCGCGAAGATCGCGGGCTCGACGTAGTAACCCCGTTCCATCGGGTTGTCGGTCCCGCCGAGCACGAGCCGGGCGCCCTCCTCCTGGCCGCGGTTGATGTACCTGACGACCCGGTCGCGCTGGGCGGCGGACACCAGCGGCCCGAGGCGCGTGCCCTCGGCGAACGGATCGCCGGGGACGTAGGCGCCGGCCGCCGCCACGGCGAGCCGTACGGCGTCGTCGTACTGGTCCCAGTGGACGAGCATCCGGGTCAGCGCCGAGCAGGTCTGGCCCGAGTTGAGGTAGGCGCCCGCGACCCCGTTCTTCACCGCCTTCTCCAGGTCGGCGTCGGGGAGGATGATGTTCGCCGACTTGCCGCCCAGCTCCAGGGCCACCCGCTTGACCGTCTCGGCCGCGAGGGCCGCGACCCGGCGGCCGGCCCTGGTGGACCCGGTGAACGACACCATGTCCACGTCCGGATGGGCGGCGATGGCCTCGCCGACCACCGGCCCGTGGCCGCTGACCATGTTGAACACGCCGGGCGGCAGGCCGACCTCGTGGAAGATGTCGGCCAGCGCGTACGCCGCGAGCGGCGCGACCTCGCTCGGCTTGAGCACGACGGTGCAGCCGGCCGCGAGGGCCGGGGCCACCTTGCACACGACCTGGTGGAGCGGGTAGTTCCACGGCGTGATCGCGCCGACCACGCCGACGGGCTCCCGCACGACGAGCGAGTTGCCCACGCGGCCGGCGTCGAACTCGTACCGCTTGGCGAGGTCGGCGTAGGAGGCCAGCACCTCGGCGGGCATCAGCGTCTGCACCTTCAGCGCGAGCGTGAGCGGGGCTCCCATGTCGGTGGCGATCGTCGCCGCGATCTCCTTGGCGCGCTCCTGCAGCAGCCCGGCCGACGCCCCCAGGAACGCGGCGCGTTCCGCCGGTTCCAGGGCCGACCACGACGGGAAGGCGGCACGGGCGGCGGCGACGGCGGACTCGACGTCGGCGGGCGCCCCGGCGGGCACTTGGTCCACGACCTCCTCGGTCGCGGGGTTGACGATGTCGACGGCCTCGCGGGAGGAGGACGGGACCCAGGCTCCGTTCACGTAGAGGTGACGCATGTCACTCATCCTTGCGCCTCCGCTGTCAGATGGCGAGCCTTCCAGCGGAAACCTTTCCGGTCACTTCGCGCGACGGTGAAGGAGCCTGTGAAGTCTCAGGTGAAGATCGGGTCGCGGGTCCTGGACCTCTTCAGCTCGAAGAAGCCGTCGGTGCCGGCGACGAGCAGGACGCCGTCCCACAGACGCGCGGCGGCCTCGCCCCTGGGGATGGGCGAGACGACGGGGCCGAAGAACGCCGCGCCCTCGACGGCGATGACCGGCGTGCCGACCTCCTGGCCGACCAGGTCGATGCCCTCGCCGTGCGAGCGCCGGATCGCCTCGTCGTACTCGTCCGAGTCGTGCGCCGCCACCAGCGCGGGGTCGAGCCCGGCGGCGGTGAGGGCCTCGGCGATCGTGTCCCGGCCGCGCTCGCGCCCCTCGTCGTGGAAGCGCCGGCCGATCTCGGTGTAGAGGTCGCCGAGGACCTCCTCGCCGTACTTGTCCGCGGCGGCGGCCACCACCCGTACGGCGCCGAGCGTCTGCTTGATCCGCTCGCGGTAGTCGTCGGGGATGTCCTTGTCCTCGTTCAGCACCGCCAGGCTCATGATGTGCCAGCGCACGTCGATGGGACGGAGCGCGGCCACCTCGTGGATCCAGCGTGAAGTGATCCACGCCCAGGGGCAGGCGGGGTCGAACCAGAAATCGACAAGCTTTCGGTCGGACACTGTGACACCCTCTCGAACGGACTATGGTTCCCTCGGTCGTCAACCCGGGCAAGAAATCTCCTATTCCAGGTAGGAGCGATCTCGAATCCGCCTTGTCGCCGCGACGTGGCAGGATTCATGCAATCCCTGACGCGACGGGGCGGCGGGGATCGGGGGCGTTGATCATGTGATGAGGAGCGGGTGTGGCAGGGAATCTGACACGGGACGAGGCTCGGGAGCGTGCTCGGCTGCTCTCCGTCCAGTCCTACCAGGTCGAACTCGACCTGACGGAGGGCGAGGAGCGGTTCGAGAGCATCACGACGGTCCACTTCACGTCGGACCGCGAGGGGGCGGACACGTTCATCGACCTGCACGGCGCGCACGTGCGGAAGGTCGTACTCAACGGCAGGGAGCTGGACGTCAGCACCTACGACGCCGAGAAGGGCCGCATCCCGCTGCCGGGGCTGGCCGGGCACAACGAGCTGCGCGTGGACGCGGACTGCTCCTACATGCGCACCGGTGAGGGCCTGCACCGCTTCGTCGACCCCGTGGACCAGCAGGTCTACCTGCACAGCCAGTTCGAGACGGCCGACGCGCACCGGATGTACGCCTGCTTCGACCAGCCGGACCTCAAGGCGACCTTCGAGCTGACCGTCCTCGCCCCCGGCGACTGGGAGGTGGTGTCCAACGCCGCCCCCGACGCGGTCGAGGCGCTGGCGGAGCACCGCGGGCGGCACGGCACGCTGCAGGCCGCCAGGCGCTGGCACTTCCCGCCGACCCCCGTCATGTCGACGTACATCACGGCCCTCGTCGCCGGGCCGTACGCGGTCGTGCGGGACGAGCACGACGGGATCCCGCTCGGGATCTACGTGCGGCGCTCGCTCGCGCAGTACCTCGACCCCGAGAACATCTTCGAGGTCACCAAGCAGGGCTTCGACTTCTTCCACCGCGTCTTCGGCCTGCGCTACCCCTTCGGCAAGTACGACCAGCTGTTCGTGCCGGAGTTCAACGCGGGCGCCATGGAGAACGCGGGCGCGGTGACGTTCCTGGAGGACTACGTCTTCCGCTCGCGCGTGACCGACGCGCTCATCGAGCGCCGCGCCGAGACGATCCTGCACGAGATGGCGCACATGTGGTTCGGCGACCTCGTCACCATGCGCTGGTGGGACGACCTGTGGCTGAACGAGTCGTTCGCCACCTACATGTCCGTGCTGTGCCAGGCCGAGGCCACCCGGTGGGGCCAGGGCGCGTGGACGACGTTCGCCAACGTCGAGAAGGCCTGGGCCTACCGGCAGGACCAGCTGCCCTCCACCCACCCCATCGCCGCCGACATCCCGGACATGCAGGCCGTCGAGGTCAACTTCGACGGCATCACGTACGCCAAGGGCGCCTCGGTGCTCAAGCAGCTCGTCGCGTACGTGGGGCTCGACAACTTCCTCGCCGGGGTGCGCGACTACTTCAACGAGCACGCCTGGAAGAACACCACCCTGCAGGACCTGCTGTCGGCGCTGGAGCGCACCTCCGGGCGCGACCTGTCGTCCTGGTCGAAGGAGTGGCTGGAGACCTCGGGCGTCAACACGCTGCGGCCGTCGTTCACGACCGACGACGAGGGCCGGTTCCTGAGCTTCGACGTGCTGCAGGAGGCCACGCAGGAGCACCCGACGCTGCGCTCGCACCGGGTGGCCATCGGCCTGTACTCGCTGCGCGACGGCGTGCTGACCAGGACCAAGCGGGTCGAGCTCGACGTCGTCGGCGCGCGCACGGCCGTGCCCGAGCTGGTCGGCGAGGTCCAGCCCGACCTGGTGCTGGTGAACGACGACGACCTCACCTACGCCAAGATCCGGCTCGACGAGCGATCGCTGCGCACCCTCGTCGGCGGCGGGATCACCGCGTTCACCGAGTCGCTGCCCCGCGCGCTGTGCTGGTCGGCCGCCTGGGACATGACGCGGGACGCCGAGATGGCCACCCGCGACTACGTCAAGCTCGTCGTCTCCGGCATCGACTCGGTGCGCGACATGACCGTCCTGCAGACCGTGCTGCGTCAGGCCCGCCAGGCCGTGCAGCAGTACGCCGACCCGGCGTGGCGGGCCACCGGCCTGGCCGAGCTGGCCGGCGCGCTGCGCCGCCTCGTCGCGGCGGCCGAGCCGGGCTCGGACCACCAGCTCGCCTACGTCAACGCCCTCGCCGCGACCGCCACCTCCTCCGAAGACCTGGCGTTCCTCAAGGGCGTGCTCGACGGCACCGAGGTGCTCGAGGGCCTCACCGTCGACGCCGACCTGCGCTGGACGCTCATCCAGTCGCTCGTGTCCGGCGGCGTCCTCGGCAGCGGGGACATCGACGCGGAGCTGGCCAGGGACGCCACGGCGACCGGCGAGCGCTCGGCCGCCACCAGCCGGGCCTCGATCCCGACCCCGGAGGCCAAGGCCGAGACCTGGGCGACGATCGTGGGCGGACAGCTGAGCGGCGCGCTGCTGCGCGCCACGATCCTCGGCTTCGTCGACCCGCAGCACCCCGAGCTGCTGGAGCCGTACGCCGACCGGTACTTCGAGGAGGTCGGGCGGATCTGGAGCGAGTGGACCTCCGACATGGCGCAGAACTTCGCCATCGGCTGCTACCCCGCGCTGCTGATCCGTCCGGAGACCGTGGCCCGCACACAGGACCACATCAGCGACAAGCAGCCGCCGCACGCGCTGCGGCGCCTGCTGCTGGAGGGCGCGGACGGTGTCAGCCGGGCGCTGCGCGCCCGGGCGCGGGACGCCTCCGCCTGATCCTGATCCCGTACCACGGACGCCCCCTGACCAGCGTGGTCAGGGGGCGTCGTTGTCTTCCGCGCCGCTGTTTTCCGGCTGCGTCGTGTTCTCCGGAGGGGACGGGGGCCGCGAGCCGAACGCGCGGACGACGTGCAGCACGCCGTCACTGATCGCCACGGCACCCAGGACGACCGCGGCCGAGGCGGCGATCACGGCCGCCGGTGGCCGCATCCCCATCTCCCCGGCACGCAGCGCCCACCAGAACGCCGGCGGCCCGAACGCCAGCCAGTAGGCGGCCCCGGCCAGTTCCCTGCGCCGCGAACGGGCCGTCGTGAACCGCCCGCCCGGCAGCCACGCGCAGTACGCGACGTGGGCCGCCACGGCGGGCCACAGCCATCCGGTCACGCCTCCCGCCGCCAGAAGGAGGGCACCGGTCAGGAACGGCAGGCCCGCCAGGCAGACGAGAAGGCGGGGGCGCCGGGAGGAGCGCTCCTCCCGATGCCCCCGGTTCGCGCGGCTCAGAAGATCCGCCGCCATCTGCGATAGATGCGGTAGCCGTACCTCACGCCGCGGAAGACGCCGTACGACGTGCCCCATCCGGCGCCGGAGATGCCGCCGAGCGCGGCTCCGCGCCAGAAGTAGTTGTGGCAGTTGCGCCAGGCACGCCGGTAGGCGCAGTACCCCACGCCGGAGGCGCCGCCGATGTAGCCCCCGCGGCTCGTCCAGACCCGCCCGTGGTGGGCGGTCCTGTAGGCGAAGCGCCAGCCGCGGCGGCCCCAGCGCTTGCCCCAGCGCGCCACCCGGGGAGCGGCCCACCTCGCCCCGCTCCAGATCGCCCGGCCGGCCCGGGCGCAGAAGCGGATGCAGGCCTGGACGCCGAGGCGGACCAGGAAGGCCCACTTCCCGTCGAGGTCCGTGCAGTTGACCGGGTCGCCCATGCAGTACTCGTAGGCGTTGGCGCTGCCGCCCTCGACCGGGTCGAGCTGGAGGAACCGGCCGAGCGACGGATCGTAGAGCCGCACGCCCATGAGCATCACGCCGTCCAGGGTCTCGGCCGACCGCTGCTTGCCACCCAGCCAGCCGTACCGCTGGGGCCGCGAGCGCGACACGCCGAACTCGTCGGCGTCGAGCACCGTGGCCTCGCCCGTGCCGAGCACGAGCTCGGTCCCGACGTCGCCGTGCAGGGTGGTGAGCTGAAGCCGGACGTCACCGGTCTTCGCGGTGGTCGCCACGAGGTCGCCGTCGATTCCCGAGACGTTCCTCGTGACGTCCCCGGTCGAGACGTTCTCGACGATCCAGTCGGGCGAGTCGCTCTCGGAGCCGTAGTGGTTGACCTTGGTCCAGGACGGGCTCCACGTGCCGCCCGACTCGGTCTCGGCCGTGAAGGACCTGATCCGGCCGGCCGCGTCCAGCGACCAGGTCATCCGGTCGGACCCGATCGTCTGGCGGCGCACCAGGTCGTCGACGTGATACTCCAGCGACCGGCCCCCGGGCAGCGACGTGGTCCGGCCGAGCGCGTCGTAGGCGTACCCGTCGCCCACCAGCCGGTCGCCCGAGTCGTAGCCGTACGCGGTGATCGCCGCCGCCGAGTCGTCGGCCTGCGGGCACTCCGTCTCACCGGTCTGCACGGCGAGCCGGGTGCGGTTCGAGTTCTCGTCGTAGGTGTACCGCCGGAGCGTGCACTGTTCGCCCGCGGTGTCGCGCACCGACGTCAGGCGGCCCGCCTTGTCGTACCCGTACACCTGGGACGCGCCCGAGTCGCTGCGCGCGTGGGTGAGCCACTGACCGTGCACGGACTCCGACACCTGCTCGCTGAGCAGCGGCTCGGCCACGCCGTCCCGGGTGAAGATCCGGGAGGTGTCCGCGCCGGTCTCGTCGCCCTCGGCCACCAGGTGCACGCCGCCGGGCAGGTCGCCACCGGTCATCTCGCCGTCGGCGTCGTACTCGGCGGTGAACGTGCCGGCCACGGAGTCGGTGAGGGAGGTGACCAGCCCTCGCGGCTCCTGCTGGTGGTCGTAGGCGTAGACGGTGGTGGACGGCGCGGAGTCGGCGACCTTGACCTTCCTGCCGAGCAGGTCGTACTCGGTCCTGGTCACCCCGCCGTCCGCGTCGGTGTAGGAGATCGTCCTGCCGAGCTTGTCGTAGGCCGTGACGACCCGCTCGATCACCTTGCCCGCCGCGTCGATCCGCTGGTTCTCGAGCACGGCGCCCGTCGCTGGGTCGTAGTAGACGTTGGCCGCGGGCAGCGGCTCGCCGATTCCCCCGCTGGTCCACGTCGTGACCGGGCGTCCGGCCGTGTCGTAGTCGGTGGTGGTGGTCCTGGTCGTGCCGTTCGCGGACTCCGTGAACGTGACGACATCGCCGAACCGGTTGTACGTCGTGGTCTTCACCGGAAGCTGGGACGGGTTCGACCCGCCTCCCGTGATCGCCCCGGCCGGCGCCTTGCGGCAGACGAGCCCGGCCCATTCCGGACGGCCCGCGCAGTCTCCCGAGCCGGTGGCCGAGTAGTACGTGGTCACCGTGGTGCCCGCGTCGGAGCCCTTGGGAAGGGTGGACCTGATCTCCCTGCCCTGGTCGTCGTACTGCGTGGTCTTGGTGATGGCGAGGCCGCCCGGGTCCTGGACGGTCTTGACGGCCTGGCCGAGCTTCCAGTCGTACTCGGTCGCGGTGACCCGCACGTCGGCGTCGGGCCCCTGCCTGCCGAGGATCGCGGCGCCGGCCGCCGCCTTGGTCACGAGGTTCCTGGTCGGCGCGTCGGCGGGCCGGCCCTCGTCGTAGGTGTTCACGGTGTGGGCGCGGGCGACGGCCTGGGAGCCCGCGGGCAGGTCGGGCAGGCCGGCCACGGCGGGGGCCGCCGCCTGCAGGGTCACGGTGTGAACGGGGCCGAGCTTCTCCAGCTCACGCTGGCCCTCGTCGTCGTAGATCGTCCGCGACGACAGCAACTCGGCGCGCTCGGCGGTGCCGAGGCCGGTCAGGCCCAGCTCGGCGAGCCGATCGGCTGAGCCCCGGCCGAGCGCCAGCTCCCGGTTGCCCGCCGTGAGCTCGCGTACGACGTTGCCGAACTTGTCATGCTCCCGGGTGGTCAGGTGTCCGCCGGGCGTGAGGCCGTTCACCTCACGGCCGTTGGCGTCCAGGTAGGTCACGCTCGCCCGGGTCCAGGACGCCTGCGCTCCCGTGCTGGAGCCCGGCCGCTGGTCGGCCGGGAACACCGCGGTCGCGTCGGTCGGGTTGTCCCGCTGGCCCCACGCCGCCGTGTGCTGCGGCCGCATGTCGGCGGGGCCGCCGCCCGCCTTGTCGAGCGGCACGTCGTAGACGATCGTGGTGCGGGCCTCGCCCTCCACCTGGTCGGCCGTGCCCTGCTTGAGCGCCGGCCGGGACACCGAGAGCAGCCGGCCGTCGTTGCCGTCGGCCGGGTCGCCCGCCCTGCCGTACTGGAAGGTCCACGGCAGCGTCCCCGGCGGGGTGAGCGAGGTGACACGGCCCGCGGCGTCGTAGGCGTAGGCCGTCTTCAGCGCGGGGGTCACCCGCGGGTCCCACGCCTCGCGGAGCCGTCCCGAGGCATCGTAGGCGTACTGCGCGAGCGCGACCGGCGTGCCCATCGTCGCCTGCCCGGCCGACGCGCCCGGCGTGGCGCCGTGGAACAGCACCTTGCTCACGCGGCCCGTGTAGTCGCCGAGCGACGAGCCTGTCGCGGTCGTCGTGGTCGCGTAGACCAGCTCAAGCACACGGCAGCCCACCTTGGGCGCGGGCAGGGCGCAGTCGGCGGCGAGATCGGCCACCGCGGGCGTCGGCGCGACGATCGCCTTCAGACGGGTGGCGCCGCCCGACGTCTCGTACACGTAGCGGGTGACGTTCTGCTCGCCCGGCGGCGTCGTGGTGGCCACCAGGTGGACGGCCGAGCCCGACGGCTTGGTGAACGTGGTGACGACCCCGTCGGAGTCCTTCAGGGTGTAGGCGCCGGACGCCGGGCCGGTGAGCGTGAGCTCCTCCGCGCCCTCCTCCGGCTTCCATCCGCTCGCCGACTTCACGAATTGGATGGGCGTCCCGTCGACGAGGGTCAGCTCGGCCGACGTCGCGGAGGTCTCGCGGAGCGTCGCGTAGTCGGTCTCCGCCACCTCGGACACGCCGCCCGCCGACCATTCCGGCCCGAAGGGCGAGGTCTGCCCGCTGACGCGGGTGCCGAGGAGCGGGTCGCGGGAGGAGGCGGTGCGCGAGAGCGAAAGACCGAACTCCGACGCCTCGGTGGCCTCCAGGCGGAAGTCGCCGGTCAGCAGGTTCACGGTGCCGGGGCCGATCTCCTCGGTGGCGGCGCCGGTGGCCTGCCTGTCGGCGACCACGTCGACCGCCGCGGTCGTCGCCGAGCCGCCCGATCCGTTGGCGAACACCGCTCGCACCTGGACGGCGGCGTCCCCGCCGAGCTGGTCGACCATGTTCCAGGTGAGGCCGGACACCTTGGCGGAGCCGTTCGCCGCGGTCGCCGTCACCGGCCAGGACGTGAGCGTCCTGCCGTCGGCGCCCGCCACGGCGGCGGTGGGAAGATCGGCCCAGGCGTCGGTCTCGGCCCTGCGCCATTGGAAGGTCACCCGGTCGAACTCTCCGCGGCCCGCGGCGGCGAGCTCCAGGCGGCGAGCCGTGCGCTGCCCGTCGGTGGGCGAGACGACCGTTCCCGCGCCCACGTTGAACTCGTGGCTCACGGTGGGAGAGGCGTTGCCGGCCTTGTCCACGGTGTAGAAGCTCAGCGTGTGCGTCCCCGAGCTCGCCGGCGTCACCGAGACGGCCTTGGCGGCGCCGGTGGTGAGCACCCGGGTCTCGGCTCCGTCGTCGAGTTTGTAGGCGATCCACCCGGTGTCGCCGTTCGCCGGCTGGATCGTGAACGTGGCGACCTTGCCCGCGTCGCCGTACCAGCCGCCGTCGTTGGGGTGGGAGGTGCTGGTGATGGACGGGGCGGGCGGCTTGGTGGTGTCCACGGTGAACGTGTAGGTCTGGTACGCCTTGGAGGTGAGCGAGCCGTCGTTCGACCAGGCGCGGACCGAGTAGGTCTTGCCGTTCACGAGCTTGCCCGACGCCAGCGCGGAGGCCGACGAGAAGCCGCCGCTGGCGACGTAGCCTCCGTAGACGTCGTTGAAGAGCAGCGTGCTCCCGTCGTAGACGTCGAACAGGCCCCGGACGTTACCCCCGTCGGGGTCGCCCACGTGCGCCCTGAGCTGGGGCGTGGTGGTGTTCGTCCAGTGGGTCGTGGTGCCGCCGTCGGTGTAGTCGCTGTACGGCGAGATCCAGGCCGACAGCGGCGTGGTCGGGTAGGAGTTGTACGTGACCGAGATGTACGGCACGTGCGACGACGCGTTGCCGGAGTTGAACCGCTTCCAGCCGTAGGGGTCGGACTCGTCCGTGGCTCGCAGCCCCATGCCGGACTCCGACCAGCCGTTGTCGGCCCAGTACTGGGCCAGCGAGGTGACGTTGGCGGTGACCCAGCCGTCGGCACAGGACGAGCTGTAGCCCTTGGTCTGAGTGGAGGCCGCGTACTTGGCCGCCATGGCCGGCCCCGGCCACCGCGAGGAGGTGGAGGCGCGGTTGGCGGCCCAGACCTCCCAGCTCTTGGCGGTGCACGACCAGGAGTGGAAGTTCCACAGGTTGAGCGTGGCCGAGAGGATCTTCTTGCCGGCGATGCCGGGCGTCTTCCAGGTGATGAACGACCTGGCGACCTGGCCGCTGCCGTTGTTGCCCAGCTTGAGCTCGGTCGACCCCGACTGGTCGGTGCCGTAGCCCTCCTGGACGAAGGTGTCGAAGACCTGCCCGAGGTTGACCGAGGGGTCCACGGTGACCGGATAGACGGTGGCGGGGTCCGCGAGGAAGGCGGGGTCGGGGGTGACGACCAGGTCCTTGCCGTCGAGCGTCATCCGCACCGCGCCCCTGCGCGGGTGCTCCCCTGACGCCTGGTCGACCGTGGCGTCCCACATCACCGGCGCGGGCACGGTGACGACGGCCTTGCCGTCCTTGCCCGTGAGCTCGATCGCGCCGTCGCCGGTCTGGCGGGCCTTCAGGCCGGGCGCCTTCAGCCGCAGCCGGTACGACAGCTCGCCGCCGGGCCTGCGGTTGAGGATCAGGAACTGCTCGGCTCCCGTCCGGGTCGCGGTCACCCGCAGGTCGGCTCCGGGCGACACCTCCGGGTAGGTGACGTCCTGTCCCGACACCTGAGGCGCCGGCAGCGCGCCACGCCACTGGAGCGTGACCTGCGCGTCACCTTCACCGAGCGTGATCAGGTCGGTGTCCGCCGCCGCCGACCGCGCCTGTCCCCGCGCGCCGATGCGCAGGCCGCGGGAGTGGGACTTCGGCGCCACCGTCCCGTCCGTCATCTTCACGAGGGAGACGTCGACGGGGGCCCAGCCGTCGCCCTGCCTGGTCCTGACGGGACCGGAGAAGGACTCCATGGTGAGCGAGCCGTCGGGATTGGCGTAGGTGGTGGACGTCTCGGTTCGCAGGGACTCGATCTCGGTCCTGCGGCCCGTCAGCCGGGCCGTGAGCCTGGCCGACGGCTCGTCGGCGGCGCTGGGCCCGCCGTCGGGGGTCGCGGAGGGGTCGGCGGAGGCGGCGGCCGTGGCGGGGGCGGGGGACGGCGCCGCCGCGGTGGTCGCGGCGGCCCGGGCCGGCACCTCCTCCACGAGGCTCACCACCATCGTCACGGACAAAGCGGCGGCGACGGCTCGGGCGGGCCCGGCGAAGCCGCGGCGGGGATGCCAGTCGCAAAGGCGACCGAGGGGGGTGTGACCGTGGGGCAATTCGGTTCTCCGATCTCGTCCAAAGATCAACCGCGGTGATCGTAAACGTTTACGATCAAGCCCCGGAACTATCCCGAAGCGGGATTCACGAAGATTTCATCGGGTATCCACCCCACCCGGCGGTCGCCGTGCGCCGCCCCGAAAGCGGGGCGCAAGCCCCGTGCAAGGCCGCCGGGGTGACATGGGGCGCACCGGGTCGTTCACCGGTCGCGGCACCGTCAGCGGTGCGGCGCGCCGGGCCGTTTACAGGGCGAACGGGCCGGGACTACCGTCCGTGCAGGAGGCCCCCATGATCCCCATGATCGTCGTCCTCGCCGTCGTGGCCGTCCTCGTCGCGACGCTCGTCTCCGTCTACAACCGCCTCGTACGCGCCCGCAACAACGCCGACAACGCCTGGGCGCAGATCGACGTGCAGCTCAAGCGCCGCTACGACCTGATCCCCAACCTGGTCGAGACCGTCAAGGGCTACGCCGCGCACGAACGGGCCACGCTGGAGGCCGTCGTCGCGGCGCGCTCCCAGGCCATCGGCGCCCGGGGCCCCGAGGAGCAGGCGGCGGCCGAGAACATGCTGTCCGGCGCGCTGAAGAGCCTGTTCGCGGTGGCCGAGTCCTACCCCGACCTCAAGGCGAGCGCCAACTTCGCCGAGCTGCAGGAGGAGCTGGCCGCCACGGAGAACCGGATCGCCTACTCCCGGCAGTACTACAACGACGCCGTCCTGACCTACAACAACGCCATACAGACGGTTCCCGCCAACATCGTGGCCGGCATGACCGGCTTCACGCCCCGCGAGTACTTCCGGGCGCCCGGCGAGGAGCGCGGCCCCGTGCAGGTCAGGTTCTGACGATGGGCGCCTGGATTGCCGCAGCGGCGGCGACCGGCCTGTGGCTGCTGCTCCTGCTCGCGCTCGCCATGGCGACGAGGAACCCGGACGTCGAGCCGGGGCCGGCCACCGGGGAGCTCGACGAGCAGTCCCCCGCGGTGGTCGACCTGATCACGGGCGATTGGCGGCTGTGCGACGAGGCGCCCTCGGCCACCCTGCTCGACCTGGCCGCCAGGGGCGTCGTGGCCGTCGAGGAGATCGGTCCCGAGCTGTCCCTCGTACGGCTGCGTGGAGAGCCCGGCGGCCTGCGGCCGTACGAGCGGCTGGTCTACGACCACGTACGCTCGCTGGCCGTCGACGGCGTGGTGGCGACGGGAGCGCTGGCCGAGGGCTCGCGCGACCTCGGCCGGTGGTGGAAGAGCTTCCGCAAGAAGGTGATCGTCGAGGCGCGGGCGCAGGGCCTGTCCCGGCCGCGCTGGAGCAGGGCCCACGCGCTGCTCCTCGGCGTGGCGGCGGTCGTCCCCGCCGCGGCGATCGGCATCGCGGTCGCGGCCGACGACGCCCGCGGGAACCACGACGGCGGGCCCGGCGCGGCGATCGTGTCCTTCGCCCTGCTCATGGCGCTGATGGGCAGGCTGAACGGGGAGCGCGGCACGGCCGAGGGGGCCAGGGCCGCCGCCCACTGGCTCGGCGTCCGCGAGCACCTGCGGGCGACCGGGCGGTTCGCCGAGCAGCCCGCCGCCTCGGTCACGATCTGGGGCCGCCACCTCGCGTACGCCGCCGCGGTCGGGCTCGCGCCGCGGGCCGTCAGGAGCCTTCCGGTCAGCACCCCGGCCGACGACAACCGGGCCTGGTCCGACTACGGCGGGATGTGGCACGTCGTGAACGTCCGCTACCCCTCACGCCTGCTGTGGGGACGGCCGCCGGGGGCGACGATCCTGCGGGGCCTCGCGGCCGGCTGGTTCACCGGGTTCTTCACCTGGATCCTCCTGGTGGTCGCCGCCGCCTTCGGCGTGTGGCCGGACGGGCTGGTCCTGCCCGCCGCCCTCGCCGTGGGCCTGGCGGTCGCCGGCCTGCCGGTCGTCCGCGCGATCTCCGACCTCGGCGGTGCGGCGACCGTGGAGGGCCAGATCGTCCGGCTGCGCCGCTTCGGGGACGGCGGCAAGGCGAACGACACCCCCAAGTGGACGTACTGGTGCGCGATCGACGAAGGGGGCTCGCGCGAGGTCAGGGCCATGTGCCTGAGCGAGGAGATGTGGCGCCCCCTGCGGGAGGGCGACAGGGTGCGGGCCGTGGCGGGGCGCAGGCTCGGCTGGATCAGGCGGGTCGACGTGATCGAGGGCTCGCGCCTGCGGGACGCCGCCACCTACGACGACACCGGCGAATACCTGGTGGACGCGCCGGAGAACCTCGGCGAGGTGCGCGTCCTGCCCGACCGCCCGCCGCGCGCGTGGGACGGCCCGGCGGACGGCCCTCGGCGCCCTGAGTAGGGTCGTCGGGTGCACTCAGCCCACGACCTGTTGATCGCCCTGGCCGGGAGGTACTCGTTCGGCGACGTCGGCGCGCTCGCGCCGGCCGTGCTCGGGGAGGGCGGGCGGGCGGCCCTGGTGGCGTCGGTCTGCGAGTTCGGCCAGCGGCTGCTCACCCTCGACGCCGAGGACTTCCACACCGAGATCGACGCCCAGACGGTGCCGGCGGACCTGCGCAGGCGCGCCCGTGCGTGCCACATGCCGCAGACGCCGAGGGAGCAGCCGCGCGGCGCGCTCGACTCGCTGCGGCCGGCGTACGCGCTGCTCCTCGAGGTCGTCGAGGCCCGCTGGCGGCGGCGCGAGCTCAGCTCGATGATCGCGGCCGTGCACATCTGCAGCGAGTATCTCCCGCTGCTCGCCTTCGAGCCCGCGCTCGGCCACGCGGGCGACCCGGTTCGCTGGCCGGAGGGCCTGCGCGCCCCCGGCAGCCGGTTCGGGGTCATGCCCGACCGGGAGTGTGACCACACCAGGGCCGAGCGTTCGGCGGCCGAGCGGACGCTGCGGGTGGCCGTTGAGCCGCCCGCGGGATGGCGGGCCTACTTCGACCGGCAGCACAGCCAGGTGGCGGGGGCCCTCGCCACCTGCGCGGGCCGGTGCCGCACCCCCTGTCCCGCCCTCGACTGGGTGGCGGACCTCGACGGCCTGTCCGCCCGCTGCCGGATCGCGCTCGCGTTCGCCGAGACCCCGCTCGTACGGCTGCGCCACGCCGCCCCGGTCGGGCACGGCTTCGGCGTGCCGTCGCCGGAGGAGGTGCTGGAGGCGTGGGAGCGCAGCCGCGCCGCGCTGGCCAAGCACGAGGCGGCCGCCGCGGTCACCGCCGACGACGGCTTCCCGTTGCCGGGGCTGCCCGCCCTGTTCTCCGCCGTGGCGGCGGCGCCGGTGCGGCCGGCCACGCTGCTCGCCGACGTCTCGGCGTACGTCGTCGAACTGCTTCGGGGGTAGCCGTCACCAGACCGGCGGCCTGCGATCCCCCCAGAAGCCGCCGACCGACGCCTCCACCTGGGACGACAGCGAGATGAGCGTCCCCTCGTCGCCGTACCTGCCCGCCAGCATGACGCCGATGGGCAGGCCGTCGGGCGTCCAGTAGAGCGGGAGGTTCACCGCGGGCTGGCCGCTCACGTTGTAGATCGCCGCGAAGGGCGCGAAGCGCATCATCCGCTCGAACGTCTCCTCGGGCGACTCGACGTCCTCGAACCAGCCCACCGGCACGGGCGGCTGGGTGACGGTCGGCGAGAGCACCGCGTCGTAGGCGTCGGTCACGAGCAGCGCGAACCGGGTGGCGAGCTGGAGCGTCGACTGCGCCTGGAGGAACTCGGGGGCCGAGACGGCGTGGCCCCGCTCGCGCAGCCACGCGGTGAGCGGGCGCAGCTTCGGCTCCAGTTCCTCCGCCACAGGGTGCATGCAGGAGAAGCTGAACCACATCTTGACGAACTCGGGCACGACGTCGGGGCCGAACGGCGGCGCGATCTCCTCGACCTCGTGGCCGAGCGACTCCAGCACCGCCGAGGCGCTCTCGTACGCCGCGAGCACGTCGGGGTGGACCTCCGCGCCGGGCACGGCGGGCGTGGCGAACCTGGCGATCCGCAGGCGGCCCGGGTCGCGCCCGGCGTAGGCGGAGAACGACCCGAGCGCCGGCGCCGGGGCGTGGTAGAGGTCGCCGGGGTTGTTGTGGGCCATGACGTCAAGCAGCGCCGCGGCGTCGGCGACGTTCCTGGCCAGCGGCCCGTTGGTCGACAGCCCCGCGAGGTCGGGCATGATGGGCGCCGCGGAGATGCGGCCGCGGCTGGGCTTGATGCCGTACAGGCCGCAGACGGAGGCGGGGATGCGGATCGAGCCCGCGCCGTCGCTACCCTGCGCCGCGGGCGCGAGACCGGCCGCGACGGCGGCCCCCGCTCCCCCGCTCGACCCTCCAGCCGACCGCGTGGTGTCCCACGGTGTCCGGGTGGGCTCGTGCAGGTAGGTCTCCGTGTAGCAGGGCATGCCGAACTCGGGGGTGCTGGTCTTGCCCAGCATGATCGTGCCGGCGTCCCGCAGGCGCTCGACCACGCTGTCGTCCGCGGGCGCGACGAACCCCTCGTACGTGGCCGAGCCGAAGTGCACCGGAACGTCCTTGACGAAGTTGAGGTCCTTGATCGGGATCGGCACGCCCAGCAGCGGGGGCAGGTCCTCCGTGTCGCCGGCGGCGAGCCGGGCCTCCTGCTCGCGCGCCTGGGCCAGGGCCCGCTCCGCGGTCACCGTGACGAACGCCCCCAGGCCGGGGTCGAGCCGCTCGATACGCTCCAGGTAGTGCTCGGTGATCTGGACAGGAGAAAGTTCACCCGTACGTACGGCTGCCGCCTGCTCAAGGGCGGTAAGATCGTGAATGTGCGCCACGCTACCGAACGGTAGGCCTCCGGGGCGCGGATATCTAGAGAAGATACCCGCACTTCCGCGCAACGAATCGGCTCAAGCAGGCCACAAAAGTATGAACCATCCAACACTAGGCAAGCCGCTGACGGCTCAACTACCGTGAGTGATGTGGATACCGGTCTAGCGCCAGAAGACGGTCACGATACGTCACCTATCTGGGTGGGTGACCAATCGTCGGAGCAGGCGGAACGCCCTTCGGCGCCACCTGAGGCGCCGGAGTCTCCCACGTACGCTCCGGTCGAGCGCACGTCGCTCAGCAGCCTGTGGCAGGACACGCGATACCGCCACCTGCGCCGCCGGGCCGTGATCGCGGTCGCGGCGGGTGTGGTGTTCGGCGTGCTCTTCGGCAGCTGGCGGCTCGGGCTCACCGCGGCCATCCTCGCGTGCGTCGCCGACGCCGTCTACCGGGCGAGGACGGTCTCCTCCATCCCCGCGTGGCGGCGCGCCTCCGCCGCCGAGCGCCAGACGGAGGCCCAGCTCAAGAAGCTGGAGCGCAACGGCTACAAAACGCTGCATGCCAGGGCCATTCCCGGCAGCGAGGCGCAGATCGACCATCTGGTGGTCGGCCCCACCGGTGTCTACGCGGTGGACTCGGAGAAGTGGGACAAGCGGCTGCCCGTACGGGTCCAGTCGCACCGCAAGCTCTTCCACGGCCCGTTCAACCAGAAGCCGCGCCTCGACGAGGCCCGGTGGGAGGCGGCGCAGGCCAGCGACCTGATCAGCAAGGCGCTCGGCCGGGAGATCACCGTGGTGCCGTCCCTGGCCATCTACGGTCCGCCGATCCCGTGGCGCATCCTCAACATCCGTGAGGTGGACGTCTTCTCCGGCGGGCTGGTGCGCAAGTGGATCACCAAGCGGGAGAGGTCGCTCACCACCGCGGAGATCGACGCGATCTACCGGGCCGCCGAACGCGTGCTGCCCGCGCGGTATCCCGAGTAGACACGGTCCGAGTCGTGGACAGCGGGTCTCGGCAGCCGGGCACTGGTCGTACCATTTGAAGACTCAGTAGTCTCCGGATGGGGGTCCCTCGATGCCCGCTCTCAGGTCCCGCACTGTCACCCACGGCAGGAACATGGCCGGCGCCCGTGCGCTGCTCAGGGCCACGGGCGTAGCGGGCAGCGACCTCGGCAAGCCGATCGTCGCGGTGGCCAACAGCTTCACCCAGTTCGTGCCCGGCCACGTGCACCTGCGCGAGGTCGCCGAGGTGGTGGCCGGCGCGGTCCGCGAGGCGGGGGCCATCCCGCGCGAGTTCAACACGATCGCCGTGGACGACGGCATCGCGATGGGCCACGGCGGCATGCTCTACTCGCTGCCGTCCCGCGAGCTGATCGCCGACGCGGTCGAGTACATGGTCAACGCCCACTGCGCCGACGCGCTGGTCTGCGTGTCCAACTGCGACAAGATCACGCCGGGCATGCTGCTCGCCGCGATGCGGCTGAACATTCCCACGATCTTCGTGTCCGGCGGCCCGATGGAGGCCGGCAAGGTCCCCGGCCGCAAGCTCGACCTGATCGACCCGATGATCGCCTCCGCCGACGCGAGCGTGTCGGACGCCGACCTCCTCGAGATGGAGGAGAACGCCTGCCCGACCTGCGGGTCCTGCAGCGGCATGTTCACGGCCAACTCCATGAACTGTCTCACCGAGGCGATCGGCCTGGCCCTGCCGGGCAACGGCACCACGCTCGCCACCCACACCGCCCGCAAGGCCCTGTTCGAGGACGCGGGACGGCGGATCGTCGACCTCACCCGGCGCTACTACGAGGAGGACGACGAGTCCGTCCTGCCGAGGAGCATCGCCACCCGCGAGGCGTTCGAGAACGCGATGGCGCTCGACGTCGCCATGGGCGGTTCGACCAACACGATCCTCCACATCCTGGCCGCCGCCCGCGAGGCGGGCGTCGACTTCGGGCTCAAGGAGATCAACGAGCTGTCGCTGCGGGTGCCGTGCCTGTGCAAGGTCGCCCCCGCGACGATGAAGTACCACGTCGAGGACGTGCACCGGGCGGGCGGCATCCCCGGCATCCTCGGCGAGCTGGACCGGGCCGGCCTGCTCCACCGCGACCTGCCGACCGTCCACTCCGCCTCCATCGCGGAGTACATCGCCAAGTGGGACCCCAAGTCGCCCGAGGTCACCGACGAGGCCGTGGAACTGTGGCACGCGGCGCCCGGCAACGTGCGGACCGTCAAGGCGTACTCGCAGGACGCCCGCTGGGAGTCGCTCGACCTCGACCGCGCCGAGGGCTGCATCCGCGACCTCGACCACGCGTACACCAGGGACGGCGGCCTCGCCGTGCTGTACGGCAACCTCGCCCAGGACGGCTGCGTGGTCAAGACGGCCGGCGTGGACGAGTCGATCTGGCGCTTCTCCGGCCCCGCCGTGGTGTTCGAGTCGCAGGAGGACGCCGTCGAGGGCATCCTCGGCAACCGGGTCAAGCCCGGTGACGTGGTCGTCATCCGCTACGAGGGCCCCAAGGGCGGCCCGGGCATGCAGGAGATGCTCTACCCGACGAGCTTCCTGAAGGGCCGGGGCCTGGGCAAGGTGTGCGCGCTGGTCACCGACGGCCGCTTCTCCGGCGGCACGTCCGGCCTGTCCATCGGCCACGCCTCCCCGGAGGCGGCCGAGGGCGGCACGATGGCCCTGGTCGAGGACGGCGACACCATCGAGATCGACATCCCGGGTCGCTCGATCGAGCTCAAGGTGGCCGAGGACGTGCTGGCCGCCCGCCGCGAGCGGCTGCTGGCCGACCTCGGCGGCTACCGGCCGCGCGACCGGAACCGCCCGGTGTCGGCCGCCCTGCAGGCGTACGCCGCGCTGACCACCTCGGCCTCGACCGGCGCGTCCCGCGACCTGTCCCAGCTCTCCCGGTAGGTCGTTCGGGGCCGCCTCGCCGGAGGCGGCCCCACGTGTTCATACCGGTCAGCTGTAGGAAACCGACTGCACGCTGCAGTTTGTCATCCACGGACCGGGATAGACCGGGGCCGTCGTGCAGCCCCAGGTGGCGGTCACGGTGGTGGTTCCCGCGGGGATGCTGACGCCGCCCGTGGAGCCGGTGAGGTCGTACGTATGGCCCTCGCTGCACTTGG
Organism: Microbispora sitophila; assembly: GCF_014892245.1. NCBI lineage: Bacteria > Bacillati > Actinomycetota > Actinomycetes > Streptosporangiales > Streptosporangiaceae > Microbispora > Microbispora sitophila. The sequence goes on from NZ_JADBGC010000029.1 coordinate 50,521, forward strand.
CGGAGACGCTGACGGACGTCGTCCCACTGGGCAGCGCCTGCGTGAACTGCCACGCGTGCGTGGCCGGGACCGCGACCATGCTGGTGTAGGGCACCGCCCCTCCTCCCCCGTACGGCGAGGCGCCGACGGCCGGGGCGATGGGGTACCAGTCCCTGGTGTCCCCGAAACTGTTGTAGTTGAGGCAGTCCACCGTGGCCTGCAGCGTGACGGTGCCGGCCATGGCAGGGCTGGGCGCGAGTGCCAGGCTCAGCACGCCGGTCGTGACGAGCGCCGCACCGAACGCGAGCACCCGCCGGGCTGAATTCACAGCAAACATGAGTAACGTTCTCCCCTCGACATCGAGCACCGCGAATTCACCACCTCCCCGGGGCACCGTCAATCACCAGCGATTTCGGCAGGGCCGGAACGTCGGGCCGGCAGGCACGCGAAAGTGTGCCCTGCCGAGCGCCCGAAACCTGGCGCCGGCCGATCCCTCGGCCGAAATCCGATATGCAGCGGCGATCACGACATTTATGCGGGTAATTCGGCGAAATATTTCGAATACCTCGACCGCCGCGATTTCCGGGCGGAGCCCGGCCGGTGAAAGTTTCAGCGCGTCATCCGCCCGCCGCGCCCGCTGCGAACCGTCCGGCGCCGCCCCGATCTCCCGGCGCACGGCGTCGCCGCCGACGCCCCGCGTCGTCCACCACGACCAGGCACCGGAGGAACTACAGTGACCGGCAGGGGCCGGGAAGTGGTTTTCCCCGTCGGCGGATAGGCGCCCCAGTCAGGAAAAGATGGCCGGAAGGATAGGCCATACTGCCTCTTCTTGCGAGCACGCGTTCGGAAAAATGTCAGTCCTCGCCGTTATTGTCGAGGTATGGCCAACGTCATTCGGCACGCGCTGACCGCCGAGGAACTCGCCGCCCTCGCCCTGTCGCTCGCTCACCTCGGTGCCGGCCCGCAGTCGGTCACCGCCCGGCGCGGACTGCGCCACGCCTTCGAGCATCTCGATCTGGACGACGACGTCATCGCCACGACCCTGACCACCCTGACCACTCCGCTGCCCACGGACGTCGCCCGGCGGGCGCGGGCGGTGGCCAACGCGATCACCGCACGCCTGGTGATCCGCATCCAGTATCACGACGCCGCGGGCCGGATGACGGTCCGCGACGTCGAGCCGGTGACCTGCCTGGTCCACGGCGAGTTCTGGTACCTGGTGGGCTGGTGCCGGATGCGCCGGTCGATCCGGGCCTTCCGCTTCGACCGCATCCTGGCGGTCGAGCCGACCGACCTGCCGGCCCGCGCCCACCTGCCGCAGCGCTACCTGCCGTTCCAACGGCGTTCGCGCACCAGGCGGCCGTCCGCGGCCTGACCCCGCCGGCCCGCGGGCGTGGCGCCCACGCCCGCGGACCGCACGGCCGGACACGGCGGCGCGACCGGAGACAGTACGGCTCAGCCGCCGCAGCAGCCACCGCCGCAGCAACCGCCGCCCCCGCCACCCGCCGGACGGGGAGCGGAAGCCCCGGAGGCCCTGCCCGTGACGGCCACGGTGGACAGCAGCTTCACGGTGTCGTCGTGGCCGGAGGGGCAGACCGCCCGGTCACCGGCCTCCGCCATGGGACGGTTGAGCTCGAACGTCGATCCGCACGCGCGGCAACGGTAGTCATAGCGAGGCATGCGTCCAGATTACGGCCCGACGCGGCGGACGCGAGCGCCACAGGGGAAGCACGGGAAGCACCTCAGGCGAAGTGGATGGTGGCGTAGTCGGCGATGGGCCGGTAGCCGAGCCGCTGGTAGATGGAGTTCGACGTGAGGTTGCTCAGATCGGTGAACAGCAGCACCTCGGTGGCACCGTCGTCGAGCGCCTTCCTGCTCGCTGCATGGGCGACGGCGCTGCCGTACCCGCGTCCGCGCAGGTCGGGCGGGGTGTAGACGGGGCCGATCCGGGACATGCCGGCGATCGGCGCGGAGGCGCCGGCGATGGACACGGGCCGGTCGTCGTCCTCCCACAGGACCAGTTCCTCGCGGTTGACACGCGCGGCGACGACCGGGGTGGGATCGGCCGTGCGCTCGACATGCGCCTCCTCCTGGAACTCCCGGAAGAAGCGCACGGCGATCGGCAGGTCGTCGGTGCCGGCGACGCGGGGCTTCCCCGGCGCGGAGGGTGCCCGCAGCGCGCCGAGACGGTAGAGGCGCTCGGCCCGGCGGCGTGTCTCCGGCCGCCACCAGGCGCGGGCGAACGCCTCGGCGACGGCCACGGGACCGCCGACCGCGGGCACGTCGTGGTCCATCTCGATGAGGTCGCGCGCCAGCAGGGGAAGCGCCGCGAGCGGGACGTCGCCAAGCGCGAGCGGATAGGGCGGCGTCTGACAGGCCGCCCCCACCACGATGCCGCCGTCCTCCAGCCAGGCCAGCAAAGGCTCGGCCGTGAACTGGCCGCCGCGGATCCCGCGCAGCACGGTCAGCATGACCGTGCTGCGGACGGGATCGCGCAGCAGCCAGGGCTCGGCCGCCGCGGCGTACTCCTCCACGTCGCTGGTGAACGTCCAGTTCATGACGTCACCCGTCAGGCCGCCGTCTCCGACAGGTAGGGCGCCCACTGCGGATCGCCGTCGAGTTGCGCGCCGATGAGCCGCCAGTGCGCGCCGTGCGGCACCACGGGGGCCACGCTCAGCGCCCACCCGAGTTCCTCCAGCAGCCTGTCGGCCTTCCGATGGTTGCACGGCATGCACGAGGCGACGCAGTTCTCCCAGGTGTGGGGGCCTCCCCGAGACCGCGGGATGACGTGGTCGATGGTCTCGGCCCGCTGGCCGCAGTAGGCGCAGCGGAAGTTGTCCCGGCGCATCAGCGCCGCCCGGGTGAGCGGGATACGCGTCCGGTAGGGGATGCGGACGTAACGCCGGAGCCGGATCACCGAGGGGACGTCGAGCGTGCGGGTGGCCGAGCGCAGAACCGCACCCCGGCCGTCGCGGTGAACGACGTCCGCCTTCTCTCTCAGCACCAGGATGACGGCCCGGTGCAGGGAGAGCGTGGTCAGCGGTTCGTATGTGGCGTTGAGTAGCAGGACTTGGCGCATCAGCCGGCCTCCACAGCGGTCTCGGCTGTGCGCCTGGGTTGTGGCCCCGTCTGTTGGGACCCTGGTGCTTCCGTCACAGGGACCTCCGCCGGACGGCCCAGCGGATCGTCACCACGGCACCGCCCTTCACCAAAGTGTGGCCTTTTCGGCGGCCCCTTCGCCACCCCATAAAAAGGGTCTGTGAGGTGAACGACTGGGACGCCTGCTGCTTCTATGCCCAGCCGTTCACCCCTTTATTCCCGTCTTGGCCGGGTACGGACGATGTACCGTCGCAGTCGTCCGGCTGATTTAAAGTGCCAGCATGAGCCGAGTGCCGTACCCACCAGCCCGCCGTGACGACATCGTCGACGATCTCCACGGAACGCCCGTCCCCGACCCGTACCGGTGGCTGGAGGATCCGGACGATCCGGCGACGAAGGAGTGGCTGGACGCGCAGGAAACCTTGTTCCGGTCCGCCGAACTCGAAGGGCGCGACCACTTCCGGGAGCGCATCGCCGAACTGCTGCGATCCGGGTCGGTGGGGACGCCGTCCTGGCGCGGCGAGCGTCGCTTCTTCACCCGCCGGGCCCCCGACCAGGAGCACCCGGTGCTGTACGTCGCGGACGGAGACGGCGAGCGCGTGCTGCTCGACCCGACCGCCCTCGACCCCTCGGGCCTGACCACGCTCGACTCCTACCAGCCGGACAAGGAGGGCAACCGGCTGGCGTACCAGATCTCGGTCGGCGGTGACGAGGAGTCGCGCCTGTACGTCGTCGACGTGGTGACCGGAGAGGTCGTCGAGGGGCCGATCGACCGCTGCCGCTACTCCCCCGTGGCCTGGCTGCCCGGCGGTGAGGCGTTCTACTACGTACGCAGGCTGGCGCCCTCGCTGGTCCCGGCCGGCGAGGAGCAGTACCACCGCCGCGTCTACCTGCACCGCGTCGGAACCTCCCCCGACGACGACGTGCTGATCTTCGGCGAGGGCCTGGAGAAGACCAACTACTACGGGGTCTCGGTCTCCCTCGACGGCAGATGGCTGTCGGTCTCCGCCTCACGGGGAACGGCCCCGCGCAACGACCTGTGGGTGGCCGACCTGGTCGCCTCGTCGCCGCAGGCGCCGGAACTGGTCACCGTGCAAAAGGACGTCGACGCCCAGACCGGGCTCCACTTCGGCCGCGACGGGCGGCTTTACGTCTTCACCGACCTCGACGCCCCGCGCGGGCGGGTCTGCGTCACCTCACCGGAGACGCCGGGCCCCGAGCACTGGCGCGACCTGATTCCCGAGGACGGCGAGGCGGTGCTGTCCGACTTCGCGATCCTCGACGGCATGGCCGAGCCGGTCCTGCTCGTCGGCTGGACACGGCACGCGATCGGCGAGATCTCCGTCCACGCCCTGGAGGGCGGCGAGCGGATCGGCGAGGTCCCGCTGCCGGGGCTCGGCTCGATCGGGGGGATCTCCGAGCGTCCGGAGGGCGGGCACGAGGCCTGGTTCAGCTACACCGACGGCATCACCCCGACCGCGGTCTACCACTACGACGCGCTCACCGGCGAGACCTCCCTCTGGGAAGCGCCTCCCGGCGCGGTGGAGGTGCCCGAGGCGACGACCGAGCAGGTGGTCTACCGGTCCAAGGACGGCACCGAGGTGCGCATGCTGATCACCTCACGCCCCGGCTCCGGGCCCCGTCCCACCATCCTGTACGGCTACGGCGGCTTCGGGGTCCCGATGAACCCCGGGTTCTCCGCCACGACGCTGGCCTGGGTCGAGGCGGGCGGCGTCTACGCGGTCGCCCAGCTTCGCGGCGGCGGCGAGGAGGGCGAGCAGTGGCACCGGGACGGCATGCTCGGCAACAAGCAGAACGTCTTCGACGACCTGCACGCGGCGGCTGAGCATCTCATCGCCACCGGCGTCACCAGCCCGGACCGGCTCGCCATCTCCGGCGGCTCCAACGGCGGCCTGCTCGTCGGCGCGGCGCTCACCCAGCGCCCCGACCTGTACGCGGCCGTCGTCTGCCTGGCCCCGCTGCTCGACATGGTCCGGTATGAGAAGTTCGGTCTCGGAGCGACCTGGAACGTCGAGTACGGCTCGGCCGACGTGCCGGAGGAGTTCGCCTGGCTGTGGGGCTACTCGCCCTACCACCATGTGCGTGAGGGGGTGTCGTACCCGGCCACGCTGTTCGCCGTGTTCGCCTCCGACACCCGCGTCCATCCCCTGCACGCGTGGAAGATGGCGGCGGCCCTGCAGCACGCCCAGGCGGGCGACCGCCCGATCCTGCTGCGCAACGAGACCGAGGTAGGACACGGCGCCCGGGCGGTGAGCCGGTCGGTCGAGCTCTCGGCCGACCAGCTCGCGTTCATGGCCCGGCATACCGGCCTGAAGGTCGGCTGAGGCGTAGAGGTCAGCGCGGGAAGATGACGGTCTTGTGGCCGTCCAGCAGCACGCGGTGCTCGGCGTGCCAGCGGACGGCCCGGGCCAGCGCCTGGCATTCGAGGTCACGGCCGATCGCGGCGAGGTCCTCGGGCGAGTGGGTGTGGTTCACCCGCGCGACCTCCTGCTCGATGATCGGCCCCTCGTCGAGGTCGGGCGTCACGTAGTGTGCCGTGGCGCCGATCAGCTTCACGCCCCGGGAGTACGCCTGATGGTACGGCTTGGCGCCCTTGAACGACGGCAGGAACGAGTGGTGGATGTTGATCATCCGCCCGGCGAGCTTGGCGCACATCTCCTGTGAGAGCACCTGCATGTAGCGGGCGAGCACGACCAGGTCGGCCTGATAGTGGTCGACCAGTGTGAGGATCTCCGCCTCCTGCCGGGGCTTGGTCTCCGCGGTGACCGGCAGGTGGTGGTAGTCCACGCCGTACGACTGGGTGAGGGGGCGCAGGTCGGGGTGGTTGGACGCGACGCCCACGATCTCGATGGGCAGCAGGCCCGAGCGCACCCGGTAGAGCAGGTCGTTGAGGCAGTGGTCGAACCGGCTGACGAGCACCAGCGCACGTGTCCGCACCGCGAGGTCGAAGAGCTGGAACTCCATGGCGAACTCCGGCGCGAGCGAGGCGAACGCGGCCCGCAGCTCGTCGGCGGCGCACCCGCTGGAGAACTGCACGCGCATGAAGAACCGCTCTTCGACCGGGTCGCCGAACTGCTGGCTCTCGATGATGTTGCAGCCCTTCCCGGCCAGCAGCCCGGAGACGGCCGCGACCACTCCGGGCCGGTCCGGACAGGAAAGGGTCAGCACATATTCAGCGCTCATGCTCAGATCCTCGACGGGTGACGGTGTCGGCTTCAAGGGTAGGGCCAGCGGATCGGAGGGTGCGGGCAGGTGGAGGCGATCATGGCGGGCGGCCGGCCGCCCGCCATGATCGTCCCCGCGTCAGCCCTCCTTCTCGTGCCGCTCCAGCGCCGCGCGTACGTCGGGGTCGCCGGGGGCCAGGGACAGCGCCCGGCGCAGGTCGAGCAGCGCCTCCCGGCCCCGGCCGAGCGCGTCGAGCGCGGTGGCCCGGTTGAAGTACAGGGCCGCGTCCTCGCCCAGCTCGATCGCCTGGGTCAGGTCGTCGACGGCCCCCTGCGCGTCACCGGTCTCGAACCGCAGGGTCGCGCGGTTCGCCCAGGCCGAGGCCAGGCGGGCGTCGGCCGACAGCGCCGCGTCGAAGGCCAAGGCGGCCTCCGCGTAGCGGCCGGCCTCGGTCTCCAGTTGCCCGAGCACGCCGTGCAGGTGCGCGTTGCCGGGGTCCAGCGCGAGCCCCGCCTCGACGTCGCGCCTGGCGGCCTCGTGCTCGCCGAGCATCTCCAGCACGCCGGCCCGGTTGACGTACGCGTCGAGGTAGCCGGGGTCGAGGTCGAGCACGTGGTCGAGGTCGGCCCGGGCGCCGTCCAGGTCCCCGGCGGCCAGGCGCAGCTCCGCCCGGTTGTAGTACGCCTCGGGCAACGGCGGGCTCACCCGCATCGCCGTCTCGTAGTCGGCCAGCGCCTCGTCCGTACGTCCCAGCTCGAACAGCAGGTTGCCCCGGTCGAGATAGTGGTCGGGGAAGCCCGGGTCGATCGCGACGGCCCGGTCGAAGTCGGCCAGCGCCTCCTCCTTGCGGCCCATTCGCGCGAGGAGCTGCGCGCGGTTGGCGAACAGCACCATCCGGTGCACGGGGTGGGCGTCCGGCGGAAGGTCGCGCTCGGCCAGGTCGATGGCCGAGCGCACCAGGCCGAGCGCCTCGTCGACCCGCCCCTCGCGCAGCTCGATCAGCGCGCGGCCGTTCTGGTCGAACCCGAGTTTGAAGGCTCGGGTCCGCCGGTCGGGCAGCAGCGTGGAGATCGCTATCGCCTCGTTGATCCAGCCTCTGGCCCTGGCCAGATCGCGCCGCGCCGGATCGCGGTCGCGCGCGTCGAGCATCGCCGTGCCGTACGCGGCGGCGGCGTGCACGGCCGGATCGACGCTGACCCGCCGGGCCTGGTCGTACAGCTCCTGCGCGTGCGCCCGCCGGCCCAGCCCCGCCAGGGCGGTCGCGGTGCGGTGGGTGAAGCGCCACCACAGGTCGGAACCCGGCTCCACCAGCCGCAGGCCGCGCGAGCCCAGCTCCACGACCGCGTGCAGGAAGCCCTCGGTGACGCAGTGGTCCACCGCCGCCCACAGGGCCTGCGCCGCCGCCTCCAGGTCGCCGCCGTGCTCCAGGTGGTAGGGCACCGCGCCCAGGGCGTGCTCCGCCGCCGCGGCGTGGGCCCTCAGCTCGGCGGCGCGCCGGTCGTGCCGGCGCGCCCGCTCCTCCGGCGGCAGCGACAGGTACGCCCGGTAGGCCCGCGGGTCGTCGGAGGTGCAGTCCGAGGCGACGTAGTCGTCGGGCGGCCCGCCTTGGGCCCGCGCCTCCACCAGCCGCGCGCCCTCCCACGCGCCCTCCCGTCGGGACTCCGCGGAGCCCAGGGCCAGCGTCAGATCCGGCACCCGGCGCGCCAGGACGCGCAGCAGTTCGCGGTCGGCCGGATCCGCCTCGTGCAGGTTGTCCACCAGCAGCGTCCGCGGCTCTTCGAGGCAGTCGCGGACGAACTCGGCGATCCCGTTGGCGATGCGCAGCGTGCGTCGCGGCGCGGGCACGAGAATCCGCTCGTCCTCCGTCAGGCGGGCCTCGATGGTCTGCCGCCGCGCCGGCACCCGAGGGCGCAGGCTGGGAGCGACGGCGCGGATCTCGATGTCGTGTTCCGCCACCAGGCCCGGGGAACGCTCCAAGGCGACCGGGACGAGGGCGCGCAGGATCGCGCCACCGACCGTGTACGGACCGCGTAGCCGGCGGTGCCCGTTGACGACGGGCGCCATGAGAGGCGGCATCTCCAGAGCAAGCGCTCGGAGGGCCGCTACGCGGTCCCGGGAGAGGTCTCCCCGGACCCAGATGTGGCTCGGGTGGTCCCTCACCCCTTGTGGATGACGCTCGAGGTGCCGCTCAGCTTGGTCGTCCCCGGCTTACGGATAATGATCTTCTTCATCATGCCTCTTTCCCCACTCTTGCGGACAAGGCACAAGTATTCGCAGGGATCAGCTATCCGCCAAGGGATGGAAGCATTATCTATCGGGAGAAAAGTGGCGAGACTACGGCATTTAGCTGCTTCTCGATGTAAATCACCACGTTGTCGCCGCGTACCTCGCGCCGCAGCTCCCGCCACCCGGATTTGCGATAGAGCTCCAGCGCGGCGACCTGACGCAGGGTGGTGTCACCGCGCAACGTCCTGTAGCCGAGCCCGCGCGCCCGATCCTCGAGCTCCTGCGTGATCCGCGCGCCGTAGCCGCGCCGCTGGTGATCGGGGTGGACCCGGAGACGGCACATCTCGGCCGTGTCGGCGTCGATGCGCCGCAGGCCACCCATCGCGACGAGCCCCGACCCCGGCACCTCTCCCACCAGGAAGTCACCCCCGGCAGCCAGGTAGACCTCGGTGATCCGGGGGAAGTCGTCGTCGTAGTAGACGCCGTCGCCCGGCACGACGCCCACCTGGGCCAGGCCGATCTGATGGAGGGACCACACCGCGTCGAGGTCGGACCAGCGGTATCGCCGGATCCTCAGCGGCGCGGTCCCGCTCTCCCCGCCTCTCACGGGATCTCCCGGCTCGAGATCTCCCGCCAGCGCGTCTCCTGCCACACGTCCTCCTCGGTACCCACGTCACCCGGCGTCCCGGAGCAGTTCCGGCGGGATCGTGACCCGGCTCTGCTTGATCACCTCACAGAAGGCCTGCAGCCGGGCCGAGTCGCCGTGCTTGGCCCTGACCTCCTTCGCCAGGTCGTACGCCGGTTTGAGCAGCAGGTCGGTCCGGTAGTCCTTGTCGACCAGCTCGATGGCCTCCTGGCCGAGCTTGAGCGCGGCCTCGACGTCGCCGTCGATGAGCCGGCACATCGCCCGGTCGAACCGGATCAGGGTCTGGTCGAGCAGGTCCTCGTCCGTGTACTTGTCGAGCGCCTGCTGCAGGATCACGTCGGCCTCCACGGTCTGCCCCAGCTTCACCAGGACGTCGCCCTGGTAGAAGTAGAGCTGCCGCTCGGTGTAGCCGAACGCCGGGTCCTCCCGGTCGCTGTCGTTCATCTGCTGGAAGGCCGCCCTGGCGCGATGCAGGGCCCGCTTGGCCTGCTCGACCACCTCGTGCCGCGAGCCGTTGATACCGGCGATCTTCGCCAGCGCCCTCGCCTCGACGACGGGCGCCATGGTCCGCGCGGCACAGGGGGTGTGGCCGGCCAGGTCGCGGCTCTTCTTCGCCAGCGTGAGCGCCTCACGCGGGTCGCCGTAGTAGAGCGGGACCAGCGCCTCGCGGGCGGTGACCCACGCACGCAGGGCCCGGTCGCCGGTCTCGTCCGCCGCCATCCGGCCCGTCCGGAAGAACGAGCGGGCCATCCGCTGGTCCCCGAGGTCGATCATTATCATCCCCGAGAGCCCGGCGAGCTGGGCGGCCATCCGGCACAGCCGCTCCTGCACGTCGATGGGCTGCCGGCGGTCCAGGGCCTTCCGTACGGCGGTGAACTCCAGCATGACGTCGCAGAGCAGCCGCACGGGCGGGGTGTTCATGTACTGCCGCCCGAAGCCGAACGTGGCCTGCTCCCACTGGTCGAGCATCGCCGGCGAGACGGTGGCCGTGACCATGGTTTCGTCCATCCGCCGGCGGAGGTTCTCCACCGCGCCGAGCACCTCTTCGTTGAGCTCCTTCAGCCCAACCGCCCCGACGGTGCCGCCGGCGAGGAGCCTCAACAGCGTCCTCCGTAGCACGTTCTCGTCCTCCTCGCCCCCGTCCACAGGCGGGGTGCCGACGCCCGACGGGGTCGGCGCACCCCACGGAGCGGGTGAAGTGATAGGTCTGTCCTGTTCTGGATCGCCACCACCTGATTCGGCCAGGTGTCCGTGGCCGCAGATGCACGGGCTTTCGAACCCGAGGGCCAGCGGTTCCACCCGGTAGACCGAGCACAGGTAGTGGAGATACTCCGGGCCGGGCCGCTTCATGCCCGACTCGTACGCGGACAGTAGCGTCTCGCCGATGCCGGGGACGGGTTTTCCGTCCCTCTCGAAGAGAGCGCGCACCTGCTCGATCACGTCGGCGAGCGCCACACCGTGCGAGAGGCGATGTGCCTTGATCCGAGTCGTGCCGAACTGTGGTCCGCAGTCGTTGGCGATCTCCTCGGCGATCTCGGCCAGGCTGCGCCCGGCGGCCAAGCCCCGCGCCCGGATCCGGCGCGCGATCTCCGTCTCCCTGTGTTGCCGACCGGACATTCCGGCCCCTCTCTCGTGGCCGGCCGCAGTCGCAGCCCGTGGTCTCGAGCGGTCCTCGCTTCGTGACGGAGAGTGACTTACTCGTCGCGCTCCGACCACACCATAATGATGGACCATAGTTGGCGCGGCCAAGCCCCCAACTTGAACGTGCCGACTAAGGATCGTCTCCCGATAGGGGTTTTCTTTCAACCAACATGGGCTTTCCTTCACCGCGGCCGCTTGTCGCCCTCGTTGACCCGAGCAGTTCCGTGAGCCATCTTTGGCGCACCAGAGTGAACAGACGGGAACGCAAAGTACACATTCCGCCCGCGAACGGAAATTAAGGAGGACCTACGGTGGGGGAGGACGATTTCCGGCGCCTGGAACATCTGGTGGCCGAACTCGACGCGCGGGGCTTACTCGCGCGAGTCGTGCGCACCCCGTCGGGCCGCGCCTACGTACGCGTGATCAATCCCGACGCGACGAGCCTCACGGAGAACGTCGTCTGCCAGGCGGCCGACTACTGGTGGTCCTGGGGTGAGCGGATGCACCGGGCGGACGACCCCGCCGGAGCGGCCACGAAGGTGGCCCGCGTGCTTGCCGCGGTGAGCGAGTAGGGGAAGGCGGCGGCCACCCAAGGTGAAAGCGAGAGTGAAAGCGCAGTCGCCGTGGGCCGCCGCATCCACCGCGGCCTCAGGGGGCGGGCGAGACGCCCGGTGCGGAGCGTGGCCGTCGCGCCGCCCCGGCGCGACGGCCACGCTGCGGCGTCCCGCCCGCCCCGACCCCGTCCGCATCTCGCGGCCGACCGGTTCGCCGGTCGTCATGGACCGCCGTCCGGCCCTGTCGAGCAGGTGGGGCCGGACGGTGATCGAGGGGGATCCCCGCTTGGAGAACGCGTCGGGCGCGCTTCCGGGTGCGCGCCCGCGTCCTGCCACACCGTCACTGGAGCGTGTCCGGTCCGCCCTCCGCGGCCCCGGACGGGACGCGCTTCCGTCTTCCCCGGCGATGTGACGGAGGCCGGATCAGTCGGCAGTATTGGCTACGTTCAAGAACTGCCGTTGATCCGATCCGGGGGGGATCCACCTCGTGTTACCGCTGTCGCCCGCGACGCCCAGTCCTGCGCCGACCGTGCCCGACCTGACCGAGGCGGCCGCGGCTGTGACGAAGGCGTGCGAGAAGAGCGAGGGCGTCTTCTGCACGGTTCTCAACAGCGCCTTCCCGGACCGGGAGTTCCCGGCCTGGGTGCAGCTCGTGGCCGGCGTCGTCGACGTGCTCGTGATGCTCGTGCTGATCCTGGCCGGAGCGCTGATCATCCGGAACGTCGTCCACCGGCTGATCACCCGGCTCACCATGCGGGCCAGCGTCGGCGTGCTGCCGGAGCGGTTGCGCGGCAAGACCGTGCTGAGCAGCACGGAGGCCGCGGTGGCGATCATGACGGAGCGCCGCAGGGCGCGCGCCGAGACGATGGGCTCGGTGCTGCGGAGCCTCGCATCGGTCGTGATCCTGGGCACCGCGGCATTGATGGTCTTCGCGAAGCTCGGGGTCGAGCTGGCGCCGCTGCTCACGAGTGTCGGCATCATCGGTGTGGCGGTCGGCTTCGGCGCCCAGGAGCTGGTCAAGGACTTCATCGCCGGCATGTTCATGCTGCTGGAGGACCAGTACGGCGTGGGCGACGTGATCGACACCGGGGTGGCCGTCGGCACGGTGGAGGCCGTCACGCTGCGCATCACCCGGCTGCGCGACGCCGACGGCAAGGTCTGGTACGTGCGCAACGGCACGATCACCCGGATCGGCAACGAGTCGCAGGGCTGGTCGAGGGCCCTGGTGGACGTGCCGGTGCCGTACGACAGCGACGTGGCGACGGTCCGCGAGCTGCTCAACGACCTCGCGCACGACCTATGGGAGGACCCGGAGTACCGGGACACGGTCATCGTCGAGGAGCCGCAGGTCTTCGGCCTGGAGTCGGTCTCGGGCTCGTCCGTCATCTTCCGGATCAGCGCGAAGACCGTGCCCGCGCGGCACCTGGAGGTCGCCCGTGAGCTGCGCCTGCGGGTGAAGCGGGCCTTCGACGAGAAGAGCCTCACCTTCGCCGCCTGACCTTACCGATCGGTAGCTGACTTAGGCTGAAATCGTGACCAGCGAGCAGACCCTGTCCTTCTACGAGGCGATCGGCGGCGAGGAGGCCTTCGAGCGGCTCGTCCGCAGGTTCTACGAGGGCGTCGCGGAAGACCCGCTGCTGCGCCCGATGTACCCCGAAGAGGACCTCACCGGGGCGGAGGAGCGGCTGCGCCTGTTCCTCATCCAATACTGGGGCGGCCCGAGGACCTACAGCGAGCAGCGCGGCCACCCCCGGCTGCGGATGCGGCACGTGCCGTTCGTCATCGACGAGGCGGCACGAGACGCCTGGCTCAGGCACATGGGCGACGCCGTGCGTTCCCTCGGCCTGCCGGCCGAGCGTGAGAAGGAGCTGTGGGACTACCTCGTCTACGCCGCCCACAGCATGGTCAACGCATAAGTAACGGAAGCAGCGGGCAGCCCAAGACTCATGGAAACAACCCCCTGGTGGCGTGATGCCGTTGTCTATGAGATCTACGTCCGCAGTTTCGCCGACGCCTCCGGCGACGGTACGGGCGACCTGGCGGGAATCCGCGACCGCCTGCCGTACCTCGCCGAGCTCGGCGTCGACGCGATCTGGCTGACCCCCTTCTACCCCTCCCCCATGGCCGACGGCGGCTACGACGTGGCGGACTATCGCGACGTCGATCCGTTGTTCGGATCGCTGGCCGACTTCGACGACCTGGTCGCCGACGCGCACGCGCACGGCCTGCGGCTGATGGTGGACATCGTGCCGAACCACAGCTCGTCGGCCCACCCCTGGTTCCAGAAGGCCCTGGCGTCCCTCAGGGGCTCCCAGGAGCGCGAACGGTACATGTTCCGGGACGGCGGTCCCGAGGGCGGCGGAAGCGGCCACGGAGAGCCGAACAACTGGCTGTCGACCTTCGGGGGCCCGGCGTGGACGCAGGTGCCCGACGGGCAGTGGTACCTCCACCTGTTCGCGCCCGAGCAGCCCGACTTCAACTGGCGCAACCCGGAGGTGCGGGAGGAGTTCCTCGACATCCTGCGGTTCTGGCTCGACCGGGGGGTGGACGGCTTCCGGATCGACGTCGCGATGGGGCTGATCAAGGCGGAGGGGCTGCCCGACACCGATCCGGGCTTCACCTCCAACTCACCGATCTGGAGTCAGCCGGAGGTGCACGACATCTACCGCGACTGGCGGCGGGTGCTCGACTCCTATCCCGGCACCCGGGTCGCCGTCGGCGAGGTCTGGACCGACTCGGCCGAGGACCTCGCGTTGTACGTGCGGCCCGACGAGCTCCACCAGAGCTTCAACTTCGCCTGGCTGGAGGCCCCCTGGTCGGCCACGGCCTTCCGGAAGGTCATCGACGACACCCTCAAGGCCGTGACCTCGCCGACCTGGGTGCTGTCCAACCACGACGTCGTACGGCACGTGACCCGCTACGGCCAGGGGTCGCTCGACCCGGGGGCCGGTCTGGCCCGGGCCCGCGCGGCGTTGCTCGCCATGCTCGCCCTTCCCGGGTCGGCCTACCTGTACCAGGGCGAGGAGCTGGGGCTGCCCGAGGTCACCGACCTGCCTCCGGAGGCGCGGCAGGACCCGATCTTCGCGCGGTCGAACGGCGAGGTGCCGGGGCGCGACGGCTGCCGGGTGCCGCTGCCCTGGTCGGGCACCGAGCCGCCGTACGGCTTCGGGCCGGGCGGGTCGTGGCTGCCGCAGCCGGCGAACTGGGCGAACCTCACGGCCGAACGGCAGGCGGCCGACCCGTCCTCGACGCTGTGGTTCTACCGCCGGGTGCTGCAGACGCGCCGGGAGCTGCGTGGCACGCTGCCCGACGCGATCACCTGGCTGGAGTCGCCCGAGGAGACGCTGTTCTTCCAGCGGGGCCGGCTGATCTGCGTGATCAACTGCGGTGAGGGCGCGGTCGCGCTCCCGCCCCACGACCAGGTGCTGATCACCAGCGGTCCGCTCGACGGCACCGCCCTCCCCGCCGACACCGCGGCCTGGCTGCTCACCGGCTGACCTCGCCCCGTCTCCGTGACCGGCCGCCGGCTCGCGCCGTCGCGGCCGGTCACGGAGCGGTGGAGAACCGCTTGAGGTACGCGAGCTCGTCCTCGTCGAGCCTGCGGGGGCGGGCCGCCGCCGCATCGTAGGCGACCATGACCGTGCGCGCCTCGACGTAGAGCGTCTCGTCGTCGCGGATCTCGTACGCGAGGGTGAACCGGACCCTGGAGATCTCGGTGACCCACACCTCGACGCGGACGGGATCGGCGCGGAAGGTCAGCGGCCTCCGGTAGTCGATCTCGTGCCGGGCGACCACCAGGTCCTGCCGGCGGCCGGCGGTCTCACGCGGCCGCTCCCACAGCATGGACACCCGCGCGTCCTCCAGGTAGTCGAGGAAGCGGACGTTGTTGACGTGGCCGAAGCTGTCGATGTCGGCGAAGCGCACCTTGCGCTCGAAGACGAAGCGGGTCAGCTGCTCTGGAGGATGGCGTAGCTCGGTCACCGGTCAAACCTAACGGGCCCCCGTCCCCCGCCCGGCGGCGGGGGACGGGGGCCCGCGGACAGCGGACGTGAACTCGGCTCAGTCGCGGGTGAGCTTGCGGTAGGTGACCCGGTGCGGACGGGCGGCGTCCGCGCCCAGCCGCTCGACCTTGTTCTTCTCGTAGTCGGCGAAGTTGCCCTCGAACCAGAACCAGTTCGAGCCCTCTTCCCACGCCAGGATGTGCGTGGCGATGCGGTCGAGGAACCACCGGTCGTGCGAGGTGATCACGGCGCAGCCCGGGAAGTCGAGCAGCGCGTTCTCCAGGCTGGACAACGTCTCGGTGTCGAGGTCGTTGGTGGGCTCGTCCAGGAGCAGCACGTTGCCGCCCTGCTTGAGGGTGAGCGCGAGGTTGAGCCGGTTGCGCTCGCCGCCGGACAGGACGCCCGCGAGCTTCTGCTGGTCGGGGCCCTTGAAGCCGAACGCCGCGACGTACGCCCGCGAGGGCATCTCGACGTTGCCGACCTTGATGTGGTCGAGCCCGTCGGAGACGACCTGCCAGACGTTCTTGCTCGGGTCGATGCCGGCCCTGCCCTGGTCCACGTACGAGATCTTGACGGTCTCGCCGACCGTGATGGACCCGGTGTCCGGAGTCTCGGACCCCGTGATCATCCGGAACAGCGTGGTCTTGCCGACGCCGTTCGGGCCGATGATGCCGACGATGCCGTTGCGCGGCAGGTCGAAGGACAGCTCGTCCATGAGCAGCCGATCGCCGAAGCCCTTGCTCAGCTTCTCGGCCCGGATGACCGTCGTGCCCAGACGCGGGCCCGGCGGGATCTGGATCTCCTCGAAGTCGAGCTTGCGGTACTTGTCGGCTTCGGCGGCCATCTCCTCGTAGCGCTGGAGACGGGCGCGGCTCTTGGTCTGGCGGGCGCGCGCGTTGGAGCGCACCCACTCCAGCTCCTCCTCCAGGCGCTTCTTGCGCTTGACGTCCTTCTGGCCCTCGACCTTCAGACGCGCGGCCTTGGCCTCCAGGTAGGTGGAGTAATTGCCCTCGTAGGCATAGCAGCGACCGCGGTCGAGCTCCAGGATCCAGCCGGCCACGTTGTCGAGGAAGTAACGGTCGTGGGTGACGGCCAGGACGGTGCCGGGGTACTTCTCCAGGTGCTGCTCCAGCCACTGGACGCTCTCGGCGTCGAGGTGGTTGGTGGGCTCGTCGAGCAGCAGCAGGTCGGGCTGCTCCAGCAGCAGCTTGCACAGTGCGACCCGGCGCCGCTCGCCACCGCTGAGCGTGGTCACCTCGGCGTCGGGCGGCGGGCAGCGCAGCGCGTCCATGGCCTGTTCGAGCTGGCTGTCGAGGTCCCAGGCGTTGCGGTGGTCGAGCGCGTCCTGCAGGCGGCCCATCTCCTCCAGCAGCTCGTCGCTGTAGTCGGTGGCCATCTGCTCGGCGATCTCGTTGAACCGGTCGAGCATCGCCTTGGTCTCGGCGACGCCCTCCTCGACGTTCCCGAGCACGGTCTTCGACTCGTTGAGCGACGGCTCCTGCAGCAGGATGCCGACCGTGAAGCCGGGCATCAGCCGGGCCTCGCCGTTGGACGGCTGCTCCAGCCCCGCCATCATCTTGAGCAGCGTCGACTTGCCCGTGCCGTTCGGGCCCAGGACACCGATCTTGGCCCCTGGCAGGAACGACAACGTGACGTCGTCGAGAACCACCTTGTCACCGTGCGCTTTGCGCACGCGCTGCAACGTGTAGATGTACTCCGGCATACCTTCAAGCCTAGGGGATCGCACCGGCAGCGCCGTCCGCGCTGCGGGGAGGTGGGGCCAGTGGGGCGGCCGGGAGGCAAACCCTGTCCCTGCCGAGCTCTTTCGCACGGTAGAGGGCGAGGTCGGCGGCGGCCAGCAGCTCGATCAGGTCCTCACCGTGAACGTTCATGATGGCCACTCCGGCGGACACCGTGACCGTGATCGTCGCCTGCTCGGCGGGGACCACCATCCGGCCCACCCGGGCGCGCAGCCGCTCGGCCACCCGCCTCGCCTCGTGCACGTCGGCGCCGGGCAGCAGCACGACGAACTCCTCGCCGCCGAACCGCCCCACCACGTCGTACTCGCGCAGTTGCGTACGGAGGGTGGCCGCCACCTGGGCGAGGACCTGATCGCCCACCAGGTGGCCGTAGGTGTCGTTGACCTTCTTGAAGTGGTCGATGTCCACCAGGACCAGCGCGAGGGCGTCCCCGGTCCGCTGGGCCCTGACGATCTCCGTGTCCGCCTCCCGCTGCCAGGCGGCCGCGTTCAGCAGGCCCGTCTTCGGATCCGTACGGGCCGCGGCCTGGAGCTGGGCGTGCAGCAGGCTCCGCTGGAGCAGCACGACGGGCGGCAGCACGAGCAGCAGCAGCGCCAGGTTGAGGCCGCAGACGACCGCGACGAGCACGCCGAGACAGAGCTCGACCGCGTCGAGCAGGACGCGTTCGCGGTCCCACAGGACCTCGCCCCAGCGGCCCTCCGGGTCGGAGGCGTGCGCCGCGACCGCGATCAACGCGGTGTTGAGCACCGTGAACAGCACCGCGCAGGCCGCCGCGATCGCGATCGGCCGGCCCTCTCCCGCCGACAGGTGCGCGGGGACGGAGACCGAGCGATGGAAGACGGCCGAGGCGGAGGCCGCCGCGAGCCCGATCGCCGCCGCGCTGAACACGCGGCGATACAGCACGGTCGCCCGCACCCTGAGCTGCAGCAGGATCTGCATCGGTATGGGCGCGAGCAGGGCGTAGACCGGCGGAAGCAGGAACGCCACCGGCAACCACCAGGCGGACAGCAGGTCACGGGAAACGCCGGCGGGCATGCCGAGGCGGCGGGTCGCCTCGATGCACACCGCACCGCACACGGTGAGCGCCCCGAACATGGCGAGGTGGTGAGCGTGGAGCGGGGTCGACTTCGCCAGCACCGCGATCAGGACCGCGTCGAACGCCACGATCGCGCACACGTAGGACACGAGGGCGGGCGGCTGGGCCAGCAGCGGCCAGCGACTTCGCGAGCAGATCGCGCTTCGCGGCCTGGCCGAGGTCTGACCGGTTGCCGTCATCCCGCCCCCCAGTAGCCGAAGCCCATCTCACGATGAGTAACACAATAGTTGCGGAGGGTGCGATGCGCGACGGGAACCGCTACCTTGGCACGATGGCCATCTGCATCTGATGGGCTAAGAAGGCATCTGCGGCGGTTTGCCCGACCCGGCATTCGTGCTGCTCCAGCCGAGGCCGTGGTGCCGCCCAGGGCGGCGAGCAGGCCGGCTCCCGCCGGGTGCTAGGGGATGCGGGGAAGCGGCGGCAGCGGCAGGGGCAGACCCGGCAGGCCGTCGATGCTGGTCGCGACGTGCTCCTTCTTGTGGAAATACGCGTCGAGCGACTCATCGGTCTCGCGTTCGAAACGCGACCCGTGCAGCGGGCGGTCCTCTTCATAGGTCATGAACGGGACGGCGTACCCGCACGTGTCACGGATCTTCTCGGCGGTCACGACGATGATCGCGCGCAGGCCGTGCCGGCTCGGGTCGATGTGCGGGAAGTGGCGCATCAGGCCGGCCCAACGCGGATCGTCGCGGAAGACCGGCTCTCCGCGACCGTGCACCCGCACGATGTTGGGAGGGCCGTCGAAGGCGCACCACATGAGGGTGATGCGGCCGTTCTCGCGCAGATGGGCGATCGTCTCGGCGTTGCTGCCGGCGAAATCGAGGTAGGCCACGGTGAGCTCGTCGAGCACGGCGAACGAGCCGCTCAGCCCCTTGGGCGAGAGGTTGACGGTGCCATCGCCGTCCAGCGGCGCCGTGGCGGTGAAGAAGATGTGCTGCGCCTCGATGAAGGCACGCAATCTCCCGTCTATCCGTTCATAGCTCTTTCCCATGACCCGATTATGACCGGGGTGATCCGGCCGGGCAGGAGCGGGGATGGGCAGCGGAAGCGGCCCGAGGTGACCTGCGGATGGCGGCCGCAGGCAGGGGCCCGAAGGACAGCTCTGCTCTTTGGCCCGCCGGCTCCCGGCGGGCCAAAGAAGCGAACATCTCAGCGGCAACCGCCTCCGGCCGCTGCCGGACACGCGCGGGTTTCCCGGGATCACGCCCGCATCGCACTACTCCCTGCCTGTCCCTGCCTGAACCGATCGGCCGCGCACGGCTGACCGGCGAAGCGCCGCTAGGCCGCCAGTGCGGGTGGGAGCCAGGCGGCCTCGGCGCTTTCCCGCGGCCCGCGCTCCGGGCCCGTCGCTCCGTCCGTCGCGCTTTCCTCCGTGCCGGTCTCCTCCGTAGCGGTCTGCGTGCCGGTCTGCTCAGTGCCGGTCTGCTCAGTGCCGCCGGTCTGCGGTGTCTCGTCGCCCTGCCAGGCTCCGTCGGCGTGGTCGGCGCCGGCGGTTCCCCGCGCTCCGGCCGCCGGCAAGGCCGTGCCGTTCGTGCCCCGTTCGCCGACGAGGGCGTCGAACGCCTCGTCGCCGCCTCCGTCGACGACGGGCGCGGCGCCGAGGACGGTGGGACCGGTCAGCTCCCACTCCCGCGTCGCGTCCTCCATCGCATGGCGCTCGTCGTCGCTCGGGGCGCCCGCCGAGTAGGCCCGGATCGGCTTCTCGAAGGTGGCGATGCCCCACTTCAGGTCATGGCCCACCGAGCTGGCCTCGATCTCCGCCCAGAACCGCTGCTCTCCGTCGCGCTCGAACTGCTTGATCCGCAGCTTGCCGTACACGACGACCGGGTGGCCCTTGCGGATCGACTGCTGCACGTTGTCCGCCAGGCCTCGGTAGCAGCGCACGGTGTAGTAGGTGGTGTCCCTGGTCTGCCAGGTGTTGGTCTGCTGGTCGAGGACGCGCCTGTTGACGGCCATCCGCATCGAGGTGACACGCGAGCCGTCGCGGAACTGGTACTGCCGGGGGTCGTCGGTGACGTTCCCGCTCAGCGTGACGTAGATGTCGTTCATCGAAGTGCCTCCCCGGCCCGGTCACTCGCCGGGCTCGGGGGACACACTGGCCGCGCAGCCCACCGCCGTACGGGCCAGAAACCCGTTCTGTGGACGAAGCCGCGCCTGTGGACAACGCTCCGGCTTGTGCACGCGGTCGCCGGGCACGGGCGGACGGCAGGCGTCCAACTCCGGGTCGCAGGCGTTCAGCCCCCGGTCGCAGGCGTTCGGCCCCCGGTCGCAGGCGTTCAGCGCCGGGCGGCCGCCATGGCGCCGAAGAACTCGTTGTAGCGGCTCAGTTCGCGCTCGACCGGCTGGACGACCATGTCCTGCGCCAGGACGCCCACGCGACGTCTCATGTCGTGCTCCAGCCGGTCGCGTTCCTTGCCCGCGGCGAGCACCACGAAGTTCCTGCTCGCCATGGCCGAGAACAGGC
Organism: Microbispora sitophila; assembly: GCF_014892245.1. Classification (NCBI taxonomy): domain Bacteria; kingdom Bacillati; phylum Actinomycetota; class Actinomycetes; order Streptosporangiales; family Streptosporangiaceae; genus Microbispora; species Microbispora sitophila. The sequence continues at coordinate 71,173 of NZ_JADBGC010000029.1, forward strand.
CGAGCCCGAGGACGCTGATCATCATCAGCCCCACCCAGGGCAGCACGGCCACGTCGCCGAGGACCTCGGCCGGCGGACGGCCCGCCTTGAACACGCCGTACGCGAGGATCGCGCCCGCCCAGGCGAGGCTCGCGACGAACATGACCACCAGGAGGTACTGCCAGATCTTCAGCAGCCACCACCAGACGGGCACCCGGTCGAGCGGCGGAGCCACCTCCGACAGCTCCTCCGACAGCGCCTCGGGAAGCTCGTCCACCCGCGAGCGGGCCGCCTCGCGCACGCCGTCGCGCCACACCTCGGGCATGCCTCCCGTCAGCCCGTCGGCGAGCGCCTGCACCGCGTTGTCCACCTCGGCGGGCTGGGCGGTAACCGCACTCGCGACCAGGCCGCGGATGTCGTCCTTCACGGCCCCCAGGCGCAGGCTCTTCAGTGGGTCGGGCCGCAGCCGCGCCGCCCAGCGCGCGTACGGCCAGCCGACCCAGTCGCCGGACCTGACGGCGTACACGTTCTCGAGGGCCTCGCCGAGCGCGGAGACGCCGATCGCGTCGCACAGCGCGTCGACCAGCCCGGCGCGCCGCGCGCCGTCCACCGTGGGCTCGACCCGCAGCAACTCCGGCACGTCCTTCACCAGGCGCAGCACCAGCCGGTCGAGGTCGGCCTCCAGGCGCTGGTAGGCCGCACGCCGGGCGGCCACGGACTCGGCCAGGACGGCCTTCAGACTGTCCACGCCCTTGCCGGTGGTGGCGGACGTCGCGACCACCCGGGGATGCGTGACGCCCTCACGCCGGAGGAGATCCTCCAGGTCGGCCACGCACTCCGCCTGCTCCTCCGGGGTGAGCCGGTCGGACTGGTTCAGCACGAAGACCGTCACCGCGTCGTGCCCGGTCAGCTCGGTCACGTAACGCCGGTGCACCGAGGCGTCGGCGTACTTCTGCGGGTCGAGCACCCACACGATGAGGTCGGCCACCTGGATCAGCCGGTGGGCCTCGTGGTCGGTGAGCGCGCGGATCGAGTCGTGGTCGGGCAGGTCGAGCAGGATCAGCCCGTGCAACTGGCTCTCGCCCTTGTCGAGGGCGCTGGCGCGGGCGAACCGGTGCCGCCACTGGATCTGCAGCCAGTCGAGCAGCGGGCCCGCGCCGTCGATGCCCCACACGCAGGCGTGGGTGCGCGCCGTGGTCGGCCTGCGTACGCCGATGGGCGAGAGCTCCAGCCCGGAGACGGCGTTGAACAGGGACGACTTCCCGCTCCCCGTGCCACCGGCGAGCGCGACGACCGTGTGGTCGGACGACAGCTTGAGCCGGTCGCCCGCGCGCAGCAGGAGTTGGGCGGCCTCCGTGACCAGCGCCGGGTCGAGCCGGCCCTGTCCCAGCTCGACGATCTTGGCCAGGGCGGCGAGCCTGGAGCCGAGCCCGTGCTGGGTTTCGGCGGTGCTGACAGCCGTCATGGATTCCTCACCGTTGTGGCGGAGGCGTACCCGGGCGTGATCTGCCGGATCGGCTCCGTCATCGTGCGACCTCGAGGTTGTACGTTGCCTGGTAGAGCCGCGTCGCCGCGGCCTCGTCCGGGATGCCGGCGCTGTCGAGCGCGTCGACGTACCGGAGAGTCTCCTCGTCGAAGAGCAGGCCGACGCGAGCGCGCAGGTCGCTGCGGGCCTTGGCGCTGATGTTGCGCAGCGACTCGGCGCCGAGCAGGCCGCGCAGCAGCCGCTGGGGCAGCGCGGCGGCGCCCGCGCCCGCCGGCGCGTCCGTGGCCCCGTAGCCGAGCAGGCCGATCATGAAGATCAGCGAGAGCGACTCCACGTCGAAGGAGATCAGCTTGGCCACCGACCGCTTGGTCACGCCCTCGGTGCGGATCAGTTCGGTGACGTGGTCCTGCCAGGCGGTGATGGTCCTGGTGGTCCTGCGGGCGATCTCCTCCGAGGGGCGGCCGAGCCCGGGTGTCGCGGCCAGGCGGTCGCCCGCGCCCGCCCGCTGCCGCCAGCGCGCCACGGCCTCCTCGGCGGCCTGCTGGACGGCCGAGTTGACCAGCGCTTCGAGGCCCGCCCGCAGGGCGGTCTTCAGCCCGCGCACCCGCTCGGGGCCCTGCTGGTGGCCCTTGGCGCCGCGGCGCAACTGGAGCGTGCGCATGAGGTCGCCGGAGCCGGCGAAGTCCTGCCACCGCGCGAGCACCTCCCCGCGCAGCAGCGAGCCGTCCCTGGTCGCCTCGTCGATCCGCGCCAGGGCGCCCATGTAGGCCGCGTCGACGTCGGAACGCAGATCGGCGCGCAGGGCGACCTGGGTCTCGAGGTGCCGGGCCAGCGCGGGCAGCCGGGTGCGGAAGCTGTTCAGCACGCCGTTGAGCGTGGCCGTGACCGCCGCCTCCCGCCGCTCGTCGTCGACCGACAGCGCGGACAGCCACATGCGAAGATCCGCGATCTCGATCTCGGGCAGCCGTCCGTCCTGTACGGATGTCTCGTTGATGACGAAGCGCTCGACCTCGCCCAGGCCGTACTCGTTCAGCATCCGGCCGAAGTGCTTGACGACGACCTCGCGGGACTTCGGCGGCACGCGGGACAGCACGATAACCAGGCGCGCCCCGCGCTCCTTGGCCCGGCGCAGCAGGCCCCAGGACGGCGCGTCGGCGTACCGGGACGCCGTGGTGACGAACACCCACAGGTCGGCGGCGTCCAGCATGCGGTGCGCGATCTCGTGGTGCTCCTCCACGACCGAGTCGATGTCGGGCGTGTCGAGCAGCGCGAGCCCCCGGGGCAGGGACGGGCTCGACGTCAGCACCACACTGCCGGGCGCGGCGTCCCGCGTGGGTTCTTCGAGCCTTTCCAGGCCGCCGAGGAGATCGCCCCGCGCGTACCACTCGTGGTCGTCCGGGTGGCACACGATCACGGGCGTCGCCGTGGTCGGGCGGCGCACCCCCGTGGCCGAGACCTTCCCCCCGGCGAGGGAGTTGACGATGGTGGACTTGCCCGCCCCCGTAGAACCGGCGACGGCGATCAGCGCGGGCGCGGTGCTCATGTGGACGCGAGGGATGACATAGTCGTCGAGCTGCGCCAGGACCGCCGCCTGCGCCTTGCGCGCCTCTTCGGAACCCGGCACGTCGAGGCCGAAGTGCAGGCCCTTCACCGCCGTACGGAGCTGGTTGAGCGCCTCGGTCAGCGCCGCCGAGACCGGCTCCGGCATCGGGAACGAACGGACCCCGTCGTCGTCGGCGCCCTCCGCGTTCCCGGCCTCATCGGCGTTCCCGTCGTCCTCTGCGTGCTCCGCGTCTTCGGCGCCCTCCGAGTCGTCCTCGAGGTCCTCCGAGACCTCAAGGTTCTCGGCGTTCTCGGCGTCTGCCGCGTCTTCGGCGTCCTGTTCGCCGTCGCCGTCCGCCGGCTCGCCCTCGGAATCCCCGCCGGGCCGTACGGAGTCGCCCTCGGCCGCGTCCCCGGCGGACCCGTCGGACGGGGCAGACGGCCGCCCACGCGAGCCCGAGGGATCCGAAGCGGGCTCCGGCCCGGGCTCGTCGTCGCGGATCGGGCGGAACGCGATGGTCTGCTCACCCGGCGACTCCGGGTGCTCCTCGATGTCCGGCTCCTCGGTCACGGCGTCGCCGGAACCCGCACCGGTCCCGTGGTCGGGCGTGTTCCTGGCTGCCGATCTCACGGGATCCGCTCCGCTCGCACCATTTCGATCTCCTGGCCGACCTTGACGACCTCGCCGACGATCACGATCGCCGGAGGCCGCACTCCGGCCGCGGTCACCCGTTCCGCCACGGTCGACAACGTGGCGGCAACGGCTCGCTGGGTCGGAAGAGTACCGTCCTGTACCACCATCACGGGAGTTTCCGGTGAACGTCCGTCTCGCACCAGCGTTTCGGCGATCTCCTTGATCCGTTCGACCGCCATGAGAAGTATCAGGGTTCCGGCCGATCTCGCCAATCCGGGCCAGTCGACGGTGGACCTGGGGTCGCCGGGCGCGACGTGCACGGAGATGACGTGGAACTCCTGGCTCACCCCGCGGTGGGTGACCGGGACCCCGGCGGCCCCGGGGACCGCGACCGCGCTGGTGATCCCGGGCACCACGGTCACCGGGATGCCCGCCCGGGCACAGGCGATCATCTCCTCGCCGCCGCGGCCGAAGACGAACGGGTCGCCGCCCTTCAGCCGTACGACGAACCTGCCCTTGCGGGCGTGCTCGATGAGCAGTTCGTTGATCTTCTCCTGGGGCAGCGACCGGCCGTACGGCACCTTCGCGGCGTCGATCAGCTCGACGTCGGGCGACAGCTCGTCCAGGAGCGCCCGGGGGGCGAGGCGGTCGGCCACGACCACGTCGGCCTGGGCCAGGAGCTGGCGTCCCCGCACCGTGATCAGGCCGGGGTCGCCGGGACCGCCGCCCACCAGCGCGACGCCGACCGGCTTGGTGCGGTGCCGCCGGGCGTCCACGGTGCCGTCGCGCAGCGCGCCCACGATCGCGTCGCGGATGCCGGCCGCGCGGCGGGGGTCGCCACCGGCGGTGACCGCCACGCCGACCTCGTCCACCCGCCCGCTGGCGGGGGTCCAGGCCGCCGAGGCGTCCTTGTCGTCGGCCCGCACGCACCAGATGCGCTTGGCCTCGGCCTCGGCGGCGATCGCGGTGTTGACGTCGCGGTGGTCGGTGCAGGCGTGCACCAGCCAGGCGCCGTCGCAGTCGCCGACCTGGTAGGGCCGCCGCTCCCAGGTCACCCGGCCCGTGGCGATGAGGTCGTCCAGCGCCGGGGTGACACTGGGCGAGACCAGGGTGACGGAGGCTCCGGCGTCGAGCAGTGCGGGGACCCGTCGCTGAGCGACGCGTCCGCCGCCGACCACGAGCACACGCCGCCCGTCGAGGCGGAGGCCGAGCAGGTAGGGCGCCATGACCCCTGTCTCCCTATTGCGTCAAGCGTGCATTGTTAGGAGGCAAACCTACCCGCTGGGCTCGGGCGACATTCACAGGATGAGACTTGTGAGTCCACGGGCGGGCGCCCGCGGGCCCGCACCGGGCTCACTCGCCCTTGTCCGCCACACCCGCGGAGTCGAAGGTGGCGACCTCGTGCATGACCCGCGCCGCCGCGCTGACCAGAGGGTGGGCGAGCAGCCCGCCGGTTCCCTCCCCGAGGCGCAGCCGCAGGTCGACGAGCGGGTCGAGGCCCAGGCGGGCCAGCGCCGCCGCGTGGCCGGGCTCGGCCGAGCGGTGCCCGGCCAGGCAGTAGCCGATCGCGTCGGGCGCGAGCGCGCCGGCCACCAGGGCCGCTGCTCCGGCGATCACCCCGTCGAGGATGACGGGCACCCGGGCCGCGGCGGCGCCGAGCACGAAACCGGCGATCGCCGCGTGCTCCAGGCCGCCGACCGCCGCGAGCACGCGCAGCGCCTCGTCTGGTCCCTCCGGTACGGCTCCCGCCTCGGTGATCCCGTTGGCCCGCAGGCCCCGCCGTACGATCTCGATCTTGTGCGCGTAGGTGGCGTCGTCGACGCCGGTCCCCCGCCCGGTGACCCCGACGGCGGGCCTGCCGGTGAAGGCGCAGATCAGGGCGGCCGACGCGGTGGTGTTCGCGATGCCCATGTCGCCGCTGACCAGGCAGCGCCCGCCCGCGTCCACCAGATCGCGAGCGACCTCGATCCCTACCGTCAGGGCGGCCGTGGCCTGCTCCCGCGTCATCGCGGGTCCCTGCGACAGGTCGGCCGTGCCGTACGCGACCTTGCGGTCGAGCAATCCGGGCGCGGGCGGCAGGTCGGCCGCGACGCCCACGTCCACCACGGTCACCGACGCGCCCACCTCGGCGGCGAAGGCGTTGGCGACCGCTCCTCCCGCCGTGAAGTTGGCCACCATCTGCGCGGTGACCTCCTGCGGCCAGGGGCTCACCCCCTGCGCGTGCACGCCGTGGTCGGCGGCGAAGATCGCCAGGGCGGCCGGGACCGGGAGCGGCGGCGGGCAGGTCCCGGCGATGCCGGCGAGCCGCACCGCGACGTCCTCGAGCACCCCGAGCGAGCCGCTCGGCTTGGTGAGCCTGTCCTGGTGGGCCCTGGCCTCCGCCATGGGGCCGGGCTCGACCGGGCGGATGGCACCGATCGTCTCGCCGAGGGACGTCATGCTCTCTCCTTCTGAGCGGTGTCTACGCCGCCTGCGCGGTGTCTACACCGCGCTGGCGACTCCGGGCTGGGCGAGCGGCCCGTCCGGCGCATCGCCGCGGGGCTCCTCCCCCGCCTCGCCGCGGCCGGCCACGCCGATCATGCTATCGGCCTCGATCTCGCCGTCCGTCTGCGGTTCCGGCGTCTCGGCATCGAGCGTCTCGGCATCGAGCGTCTCCGCGTCGAAGGCGTCCAGGTCGAGCGGTTCCAGCTCCAGGGGCGCAGAGTCCAGTGGCTCGGCGCCCAGCGGCTCGGGGCCCAGCGGCTCAGAGTCCAACGGCCCGGGGCTCGGCGGCTCGGCGCCAGCGTCCCTGCTCGTGTTCAGGCGCGGGGCGATGGCGGTCACGAGGCCTGCGCCGGTCTCGACGTGCGGCATGCGCCCGGCGGGGAACGGCCGGGTCACCGGCAGCACCGCGGACGGGCGGCGCGCGGCCGGCGCCGAGGACTGACCGCCCCCGGCGAGCGCCTCCTCGTACCTGTCGATCACCACGTCGGCGAGGCCCTCGCAGTCGCCGATCACCTCGGCGCAGCGGATGTCGAGGCCCTCGTGGTTGGCGCCGTACGCCAGCGCCTGCGCCCAGATGCGTTCGAGGACTCCGCCGGCGAACAGGACGTACGGCAGGACGATCACGCGCTTGGCGCCGAGCCTGCGGCAGCGCTCCAGGCCGCCCGGCACGCCGGGGCGGGTGTGCGACACGTAGGCGGTCTCCACCGTCAGCAGGTCGGCGGCGTGGGTCTCCCAGAACAGCCGGGAGACCCGGTGGACCTCGGCGTTGACGGCGGGGTCGGTGGAGCCGTGCCCGACCAGGACGACCGCGGTCTCGCCGGGCGCGATCTCGGCGGGCGGCTCGTCGGTCACGAACCGCGGCATCTCCGCGCGGGCGTCGGCGAGCCGCTCCGCGAGCAGCTTGAGCACGCGCGGGTCGGGCCCGAGGGGGCGGCCGAGGTCGTATTCGAGCGTGGGGTGCCGCTCCTGCTCCAGGGCCATGGTGCCGGGGATGTCCCCGAGCGCGCGCCGGTCGCCGGTCAGGCTGAGCGGCACCGCGATCAGATGGTGGTGCCCCCGGGCCACGAGAGAGGCGATGGAGTCGCCGAGCGGGGGGCGGGCGTTCGTGATGAAGCCGCCGCTCACCTCGGCGGGAAGCCCGTCGAGGCGGCAGCGAAGGCGGTGAACGAACCTGCCGAACTCGGCGGCGCCGGTCTCATCGTGGGTGCCGTGGCCGATGAGCAGCAGCGGCGGTTTCATCTAGCTGATCTCCCCTGCAGTTGACCTGCGTGTCGTTCACAATCCCCCGCTCCCGTCCGGGCCGGCGCCGCCCGTGTGCATGCCGGGGCGGGGTCTCCCGCTTCAGGGACGCGCGCTCACCGGCCGGCGGGAGGTCACGGCTGGCGAGGATAGCCTTCCGGCCCTCAATCATGGTGGTCGCTTGACCGATGGGCACAGCGACTAGGGGGATTCTTTACCTAATGCCATGAAATTTCCCCGTTGAGCATGCCGAACAGGACGGCGTCGGCCCAGCCCCCCGGGACCGGCAGCGCCTGCCGCATGATGCCCTCCTCGATGAACCCGGCCTTCCTCGCGACCGCCTGACTCGCGCGGTTGCCCGTCGCGACCAGCAGGTGGACCCGGTGGAAGCCGAGGTCGAACAGGTAGGCCGTGGCCAGCCGCGTGGCCTCCACCGCGTACCCCCTGCGGCGGGCCCACGGCGCGATCCAGTACCCCAGTTCGGCGTCTCCACGCTCGTGGTCCTCGCGCTGCACGCCGATGGCTCCGGCGAGCCGTTCCCCGTCCTTCGGCTGTATCGCGAAGTTGCCACCATAGCCGGGGCCGTTCGCGTGCGCGAGCCGGGTGCACCACTCCAGCGCGCGCTCCAGCGTGTACCCCTCGGCCCACGGCATCCAGCGGGCGATCTCGGAATCGCCCTTGACCGCGTCGACGACGTCGAAGGCGTCCTGCCGGGCGAACGGCCGCAGGACCAGCCGCTCGCTCTCGATCCTGCGGCGCGGGACCGACCGCTCGTCGCCGCGCAGGCGGCCGAAGACCACCAGGTCGTGCGGGCCGTCGTCTTCGAATCCCGCGCCGCGGAGCAGTCCCTCGCGGGTGAAGCCGGCCTTCTCCGCGACCCTGATCGAGGCGAGGTTGTCGGCGTTGGCCCGCAGTTCGACGCGCCTCAGCGGGCCCTCCCCGAGCAGGCGGCCGACGAGCCCGCGGACGGCCTCGGTGGCGTATCCCCGGCGGCGGTAGGCGGGATGCACGCCGTATCCCACCTCCGCGGTGCCCGCGCCCCACTGGGCCTTGAAGACGCTGATCGACCCGACCACGCCGTCCCGCGCGTGCATCGCGAGGTGGATGCCCTGGCCCGAGCGCCACAGCTCGTGCACGCCGTACGACAGCCACTGCGCGATGCCGGACGCGTGCCCGGGCGCGCCCGGCGGCAGCGCGGTGGGATGCGCGCCGTCCTCGATGATGGCCCGCACCTGGCCCGCGTCCCCGGGGCCGAACGGCCGCAGGATCAGCCGTTCGGTGTTGATCGTCAACCGCTCGTCGAACAATGCGTCACTCCATCACATAAGCGGATTTTTCGCCCGCCGCAGATTATGTGGGACACGGCCTCACCGCTCTCGATGTTTGGGGCAGGCGGTCCGGGTACGAGGCACGTCAGTGACCCTAATCGGGAGGTGAGGTCATGAGTATCCAACGCGGCAGCGCCAAGCACGGCCGCCGGCTCGACGAGCAGCAGAAGCACGAGACGCAAGGCCTCGTGCAGGGCGCCGGGAGCAGCCGGGCCGAGGAGTGGCGTGAGCCCGAGCCGACGCAGGAGCCCGAGGAGGACATGTCGCCGACGCGCCGGCAGCCGCCCGGCCGCGAACCCGGAACGCCGCTCGGCATCACCCCCGCCGACGTGGAGCGGCGCAGCCACCTCGCCACCTGGCTCAGCGACGCCGGTTTCCCCGCCGACCCGGCCAAACTGCTCGCCCACGCGGAACGCAAGAACGCCCCCGACGCCGTGATCGACGCCGTACGGCGGCTGCCCGAGATGAGGTTCCACAACATCGGGGAGGTGGCGGAGGCGCTCGGGCTCGGAGTGGAACGGCAGCGCTGGTAAGGAGGCCCCGTGAGACTGGACTTCATTCGCGGGCTGTACGAGCGGGGCGGCCCGTACGCCTCGGTATACGTGGACACCGACCGGTCGTCCGAGGGCGCGGCCAACGTGATCCAGCGGCGGTGGGCCCAGCTCAGGGAGCGGCTCGCCGAGGAAGGGGCGCCGGCCTCGGCCCTCGACCCGATAAGCGAGCTGATGCTCGATCCCGTGTGGGCCGCGCCCGGCCGCGCCGCCTTCGCCAGGGAGGGCGAGGTCGTGCTCACCGAGCCGCTCGCCCACCGGCCGCGCCGCCAGACCGCGCGGTGGTCGCCGCTCCCCCACGTGGTGCCGCTGCTCGCGCAGCGCGGCGAGCACGTCCCGCACCTCGAGGTGCTGGCCGACCGGGCCGGAGGCGACGTCGCCGTCGTGGCCGACGGGCGGCGGCGTGAGCTGACGGTGGAGGTGGCGGACCCGGACCGGTCGCTCCAGAAGACCGGCCAGGGCGGCTGGTCGCAGGCCAACTTCGACCGAGAGGTCGAGGAGGGATGGCGCCGCAACGCCGTGGCCCTCGCCGAGGTGGTCGAGAAGGAGGCGCACGGCATCGGCGCGGAGGTCGTGGTGCTGGCCGGCGACCCCAAGGCCCGCGCGCTCGTCACCGACTATCTCGCCAAGGACGTCGTACGGCGGCTGACGGTGGCCGAGCACGGCAGCCGCGCCCCGGGCGCCGACCTGGACCACTTCCGGCAGGAGGTCGAAGGGGCCTGCCGGGCCTGGACCGAGCGACGCTACGAGGAGCTGCTGAACACGTACGCGTCCGGCAACGCCGTGGCGGGCCTGACGGAGACGGCACGCGCGCTCCGCGATCGGCGGGTGGGCACGGTGCTGATGCACGACGACCCGTCCTCCACGGCCATGATGTGGATCGGGCCCGAGCCCACGCAGTTGTCCACCGACCCGGCGGAGCTGGCCGCCTGGGGGGTCGAGGAGCCGATGCGGGAACGCGCGGACGCCGCCCTCGCGCGGGCGGTGGCCGCGACCGACGCCGAGCTGTGGTTCGTCCCGCGCCTCGACTCACCCGACGGCATCGGCGCGCTGCTGCGTTTCTGATCCGGAAGCTCAGGTCACGATCAGCACTTCGAGCGTGCGGGGGCCGTGGACGCCCTCGACCCGGTTCAACTCGATGTCGCTGGTCGCCGAGGGACCGCTGATCCAGGTCAGGGGCCGCGCGGGGGCGAGCAGGGCGACGGCGTCCGGCACCCCCGCGACGACCTGGGCGGCCCGCACCACGCACAGGTGATAGTCGGGCACCAGCGTGAGCGCCCGCCGGCCCTGGCCCGGCCCGGTGTCGAGGACGATCGTGCCGGTCTCGGCGATCGCGGCCGCGCAGGTGGTGAGCACGCCGTCCACGGCGTCGAGGTCGGCGGCGCTCAGCGGCGGGTCGTCGGCGACCGCCTCCACGTCCGCGGCGGCGAGCCACGGCGCGGGGAACCCGGCGGGCACGACGACCCGCCGCGCCCCGCGCCCGGAGAGAGACAGCGCGACGCGCTCGGCCACGCCCGCCTCGTCCACGACGTGGACCACGGCGCGGTAGTCGCGGACCCGCTCCTCGAACAGGCGGATCTCGCCCGGCGTCCGCGAGGGCCCGCGGTAGGCGCGGGTGATCTCGACGTCGGGCACGCCCGCCAAGGCGCGGCGGACCCGGGCGAGGATCAGGTCGCGGGAGCTCATCGGCGGCCTCCGTCCGTGCGGTCCCACCATTCGCGGAACGACTCGCGGGGCACCTCGGGGAGGTCCCTGGTGTCGGTCCATCCGGCGAGCGGCCCGGGCAGCCTGCGGGGCACGAGCCGGCGCAGCCGTCCCCCGGCCCGCTGCAGGCGCGCCAGCCGTCCCGACCGCTCGAACACCCACCCGGCCGCCGCCATCCCCGCGCGCTCCGGCCAGGGGTGGCGCGCCCGGGCCCGCAGGTCCACCAGTACGGACGGGATGTCGATGGCCACCGGGCAGACCTCGTAGCAGGCGCCGCACAGCGAGGAGGCGTACGGCAGCGAGCGGTCGAGTTCGGAGCCCATGCCGCGAAGCTGCGGCGTCAGGATCGCCCCGATCGGCCCGGGATAGACCGACCCGTACGCGTGGCCGCCCGCCCGTTCGTACACCGGGCAGACGTTGAGGCAGGCCGAGCAGCGGATGCAGCGCAGCGCCTGCCGCCCCACCTCGTCGGCGAGCACGCCGGTGCGGCCGTTGTCGAGCAGCACGAGGTGGAACTCCTGGCCCTCGGCGGCGCCGGTCCACGTCGAGGTGTAGGGGTTCATCCGCTCCCCGGTGGAGCTGCGGGGCAGCAGCTGCAGGAAGACCTCCAGGTCGCGCCATGTCGGCAGCACCTTCTCTATGCCGACCACGCTGATCAGCGTGGTCGGCAGCGTGAGGCACATGCGGCCGTTGCCCTCGGACTCCAGCACGACCATGGTGCCGGTCTCGGCGATCGCGAAGTTGGCCCCGGAGATCGCCACCTTGGTCTTCAGGAAGCGCTCGCGCAGGTGGAGCCGGGCCGCCTCGGCCAGCGCCGCGGGGTCGTCGGTCAGGTCCTCGGGGGCGGGCCGGCCCCAGCCGGACATGTGCTCGGCGAAGGTCTCCCTGATCTCCGCGCGGTTGCGGTGGATCGCCGGGACGAGGATGTGCGAGGGCCGGTCGTCGCCCAGTTGGACGATGAGCTCGGCGAGGTCGGTCTCGTAGGCGGTGATGCCGTGCTGGAGCAGCGCCTCGTTGAGGCCGATCTCCTGGGTGGCCATCGACTTGACCTTGACGACCTCGGTCTCGCCCGTGGCCTTCACCAGATCGGTGACGATCCGGTTGGCCTCGGCCGCGTCGGCGGCCCAGTGGACATGGCCTCCGGCCGCCGTGACGGCCTCCTCCAGCTGGACCAGGTATCTGTCGAGGTTGCGGAGCGTGTGCTCCTTGATCGCCCGGCCGGCCTCGCGCAGCTCGGCCCAGTCGGGCGCCTCCGCGACGACGCTCGCCCGCCTGGCCCTGATCGTTCTGGTCGCCTTGCGCAGGTTGAACCGCAGCTGCGAGTCCCGCAGGGCTCTGGCGGCGTTGCGAGGGAAGGGCCGGGTCGCCGGCATGCCGAGGAAGGTGACGCTCATCGGACTCCCGCCGTCTCGGTCGCGCAGAGGATCTCGGCCAGGTGCATGACCCGTACGCCCGACTTCTGCCGGCCGAGCATGCCGCCGATGTGCATCAGGCACGAGTTGTCGGCCGCGCACAGCACCTCTGCGCCGGTGTCGAGGACGGCCCGCACCTTGTCGGCGCACATCGCCGCGGACACGTCGGCGTTCTTCAGCGCGAAGGTGCCGCCGAAGCCGCAGCACTCCTCCGCGCCCGGCAGCGGCACCAGTTCGAGCCCCTTGACCTGGCGTAACAGCGTCAGCGGGCGGTCGCCCAGGTGGATGCCGCGCAGCGAGTGGCAGGTCGGGTGGTAGGTGACCCGGTGCGGGAAGTAGGCCCCCACGTCGGTCATCCCCAGCACGTCGACCAGGAACTCGGTCAGCTCGTACGTCCTGGGCACGACCTGCGCCACCGCGTCGGCGAAGGGCCCGGACGAGTGGGCCAGCTTCGGGTACTGCTCGCGGATCATGGCGGCGCACGAGCCCGAGGGGACGACGACCGCGTCGTAGCCGCGCAGCGCCGCCACGGTGCGCCGGGCCAGCCGTACGGCCTCGTCCCGGTAGCCGGTGTTGGCGTGCATCTGGCCGCAGCAGGTCTGGGCGCGGGGGAAGTCGGCCTCCACGCCGAGACGGCGCAGCAGGCGCACGACCGCCCGCCCGGTGTCCGGGAAGAGCGTGTCGTTGACGCAGGTGACGAACAGGGCTACCCGCACATGCCCTCCCGGCGTGTATGGTCAGACCAAATATGGTCAGACCATACATCCTGGTTCGCCCCCGGCGACACCGGCATCGCGAGGAGCCGTAGTTGACCACCGACGAACGCCGGCGTCCGGACGCCCGCCCCCGCGCCTTCGAGGAGGTGCTCGCCCGCATCGAGGAGCGGATCGCGGCCGACGGCCTGACCGTGGGCGACCGCCTGCCGGGCGAACGGCAGCTCGCCGAGCAGCTCGGCGTCGGCCGGTCGTCGGTCAGGGAGGCGCTGCGCGTGCTGGAGACCCTCGGAGTGGTCGCGTCGCAGGCCGGCCGGGGCCCGGACGCCGGGGCGGTGCTCACCTCCCGCCCGGGAAACGCGCTCACCGACCTGCTCCGGCTGCACCTCGGCCTCGCGACGCTCTCGATGCGCGAGGTGATCGACACCCGGCTGATGATCGAGCAGTGGGCCGCGGCCCGGGCGGCGGCTGGCGCGCTGTCGGCTTCCACGCGGACGGCTTCCACGCGGATGGCTTCCACGCGGATGGCTTCCACGCGGATGGCTTCCACGCGGATGGCGACGGCGCGGATGGCGGAGGCGATCGCGGCCATGGACGCCGCCCACGACCCCGCCGAGTTCGTCGAGCACGACATCGCGTTCCACCTGGCTCTCGCGGAGGCGGCGGGCAACCGGCTGATCGTGGCGGTCATGCGGGCGCTGCGCGACGCCCTGCGCCGCTACGCCGTGGACGCGGTCGTACGGCTCGGCGACACGGGCGGCCTGCAGGACGACCACCGGCGCATCCACCGGGCGATCGAGGACGGCGACGCCGGGGCCGCGGCGGCCGCCGTCGCCGAGCACCTCGCACGTGCCTATCCGGAGTCTGGCCCGGATTCGTAGAACGTGTTCTAATCACGCGTGTGGCCGATGATCTGAGACTCGGGCTGAACCTCGGGTACTGGCAGCGGAACGCCGACGACGCGACCGAGGTCGTGCGGACCGCCGAGCGGCTGGGATACGAGTCGGTGTGGACCGCCGAGGCGTACGGCAGCGACGCGTTCACCCCGCTGGCCTGGTATGGCGCCAGGACAAGCCACATCAAGCTCGGCACCAGCGTCGCCCAGTTGTCCGCCCGGCCGCCGGTGACGACCGCGATGACCGCGATGACGCTCGACCATCTGACCGGCGGGCGGCTGCTGCTCGGCGTCGGCGCCTCGGGCCCGCAGGTCGTCGAGGGCTGGTATGGCCGGCCGTTCGCCGCGCCGCTCGCCCGCACCCGGGAGTACGTCGAGATCATGCGCAGGGTGTGGCGACGGGATGAGCCGGTGACGAACCCCGGCCCGCACTATCCGCTGCCGCTGCCCGGCGGCCTCGGCAAGCCGCTCAAGCTGATCACCCATCCGCTGCGGCCCGACATTCCGGTCTACCTGGGGGCCGAGGGCCCGAAGAACGTCGCGCTCGCCGCCGAGATCGGACAGGGCTGGCTGCCGCTGTTCGCCTTCCCTGAGAAGATCGAGGCGATGTACGGCGACGCGTTGACCCGGGCGAAACCGGGATTCGACGTCGCCGCCATGGTCATGGTGGTCGTCACCGACGACCTGCGGGCCGCGCTCGACGGCGTGAAGATGATGCTGACGCTCTACATCGGCGGCATGGGGGCCAAGACCCGCAACTTCCACGCCGACATCATCGGCCGCATGGGCTACGCCGAGCAGGCCCGCCGCATCCAGGAGCTGTACCTGGCCGGCCGCCGCGACGAGGCGTTCGCCGCCATCCCCGACGAGCTGGCCGACGGCATCGCGCTCCTCGGGCCGCTCGGCCGCATCCGGGAGCGGCTGGAACTGTGGCGGCGCAGCCCGGTGACCACGCTGCTCGTCATGGGCCCCCGCGACGAGCCCACGCTCAGAGCCGTACGGGATCTGGTCCTCGGCTGAGCGCGGCCCGGTCGGCGGCAGCGGCGGCGAACGCGCGCACGAGCGGATGGGGCCGGCGCTCGGCCAGCTCGGGCTGGAACAGCGTGACCAGATAGAAGGGGTGGCCGGGCAGCTCGGCCACCCGCGTCTCCCCCTCCTCGTCATGGCCGGTGAAGCGCAGGCCGTGGGCCTCCAGGGTCTCCAGATAGGCGGGATCGGGGCCGTAGGAGCAGAAGTAGCGCTCCACGGTCCGGTCGGCGCCGACGATCCGCTCGGCGAGCGAGCCGGGGACGAGCCGCACCGCCGCCTCGTGCCCGGCGAGGGAGCAGGCGAGCTGCCTGATCAGCGGGTTCGGGGCGTCCGGGTCGTTCTCCGCGTGGCTCACGCTCAGCCCGCACACGTGGCGGGCGTACTCAAGCAGCGCGTGCTGGAATCCGGCGCAGGTGCCGAGCAGCGGGAGCGCGTTCTCCCTGGCGGTCCTGGCGGCCGTGATCGCGCCCTGCTCGCTGCGGTAGGGGCTGCCGGGCAGGATCCAGATGCCGTCGAACCCGCCGAGATCGGCGACCTCGTCGGTCCTGATCCAGTAGGCGTCCAGGTCCAGCCCCTCACGCTCGCGCAGCGCCTCGAGGATGAGCGGGATGCGGGTGTGGGAGCGGACGGCGGGTGACCGGTCGCCCACCAGTGCGATGCGGGGTCTCATGACCTCCATGCTGACGACGTGCGAACTTAATGACAAATGATGATTTCTGGGGTCTGCATAAGCGATGCTGATGTCGTGGACCCTCATCTGCTGCGCACGTTCGTGACCGTGGTCGCCGAGGGGTCGTTCTCGGCCGCCGCGGATCGGCTCGGCTACACCCAGCCCGCGGTGTCCCAGCAGATCGCCGCGCTGGAGGCCGACCTCGGGGTGCCGCTGCTCACCCGCCGCCCCGTACGGCCGACCCGGGCGGGCGAGCGCCTGCTGGAGCACGCGGGGCCGCTGCTGCTGCGACTGCGGGCCGCGCGGGCGGACGTGGCGCGACTGTCCGCGCAGCCGCGGACCCTCACCGTCGCCGCCGGCCCGCTCGCCCTCACGGCGGGTACGGCGGCGGCGCTGGCCGGGGTGACGACGCTGCGCATCGCCGGCGCGGCGGCGGCCGTGGCGCTGGTGGCCTCGGGCGAGGCCGACCTCGCGCTGGCCGACGGCCCGGCCGCGCCCTCCGACCCGCTGAACCTCCCCGACGCGGGGCCGCTCACCACCGTCGGCGTACGCGAGGAGGAACTGGTGGTCGTGCTGCCGGAGGGGCATCCGCTGGCGGGCCGGGGCGGCCTGCGACTGGACGACCTGGCCGACGCCCTGTGGGTGGACGCGCCGGAGGTGATGCCGCTCGACCGCCTGCGCGCGGCGGCACGGCTCGACGGGCTGCGGCCGGGCATCCGATACGAGGGCCACGACCCGGCCGTCGCGGCGCGCCTGGCCGCGGCCGGGCACGGCCTGACCCTGCTGCCCGCGTCCGCCGCGCCGTGCGGGGTGCGGGTGCCGCTGGTCGCGCCGAGGATCGTCCACCGGGTCGAACTGGTGCACGCGGCCCTCCCGCCCGGCCCCGCCGCCGAGGTCGTCCGCGCCCTCACGTCCTGAGACGTCCAGACCGCCAACCGGCTGGACGGATGCTCATTTGTCGTGTGAGCCGCCCCGGCGACACTCGCAGAATTCACCTCGTGGCCATTCAGCGCATGATCACCATCAGTTGAACAGCGATACTTTTCCACCGGTGGCAATTGTCCCAGTAGAGCCGCAGTTACCCATTCTCGCCGGATACTCCTCTTATGGGTGGAATATGTATCGAGCGCATGGATTGACATTATCGCCCCATCGTGTCCTGATCTCCATGCTGTCCATCGTGGTGGCCGCCGCGATGGTGGTGTCCCTCGCTCCCCTAACTGCGGCGCGAGCGGCGGCCCGGGACCTCACCATCACCCTCAACGCCTCCGACCTCGGCGTGAACCCTTCCGTCCTGCGGGACATGGTCCCGGAGATGCAGGCGGAAATCAGAGAGCACGGCGGACTGGGCGACACGCTCAAGGAGGCGGTCGCGGACAGCCCGACCCCCGTGAGCCCCACCGTCGACACCTCGGTGTGGCCGAATTTCGGCGGCACGGTGAACGTGACTCCCAACGGCGCCGGCCTGGTCCTCACCATCCCGGCCGCGGAGATAACCACCTCCAGCTTCTGGCAGCAGGTCGCCACCACGGCGATCGCCTGGGTCGTCGGATACGGGCTCAGGATGCTGTGCATCGCGTCCTTCACAGCCAGCGGGGTGCTCGCCGCGACCATCCCGCTGATCTGCACCCCCCTTCAAACCACCGTCACCGGCATCATGGCGGCGCTCGTGTCGCACGCGTTCGCGGGAGACCTGGGCACCCCTGAGGCGACCAGGGACATCATCATCGCCGGGATACTCGGACTGGCCGGGGGCTACATCTGGGAGAGATACCTCTCTCCGTGGGCGAAGGCCAATCTCGCCGATGCCATCAAGAGGGCCGGCACCTGGATCAGGTCACAGGTGCCCTGGGTCGACTCCTGGTTCGGAGGCGTAGTCGCCGAGAGGGTGGAGCAGCTCGGCTGGCGGTTCCAGGAGCTGGAAGACCTCATCGCCGAAGAGACGGCGGCATGGGCCGGGGTTTCCTCGAACCTTCAGCGGAATCTGCGGATCATGGCGTTGGGCGACTCGATCACGTACGGCGCGGGCAGTTCGAACGGAGGCGGTTACCGGCCGACTCTCAGCAACATGTTGAGAGAAGACGGGGCCACCGTCACGTTCGTCGGCTCACAGCACTCGGGCCCGGCGCCCGACGCCCACGAGGGACACTCCGGCTGGACGATCTCCCAGATCGCCGGCATCACGGACTCGGCGATGGCCACCTATCGGCCCAACGTGGTGCTGCTGCACATCGGCACCAACGACATGAACAACAACGACAACCCGGACGGCGCGCCGGCCAGGCTCGGCAGCCTCATCGACCAGATCTTCCGGGCCGATCCCAAGGTGACCCTCCTGGTCTCGACCATCGTCCCGTCCAACTGGGGGCCGACCCAGGAGCGGATCCTGCGGTTCAACAAGGCGATCCGGTCGGAGACAGGGGCGCGGTGGGTCGCCGGCAAGCACGTCTACATGGTCAACATGAACCCGGTGACGCTCACCGATCTGGCCGACCTCCTGCACCCCAACGACTCCGGCTACCTGAAGATGGCGGCATTGTTCTACCGCGGTCTGGTGGACGTGGGACGGGCCGGATGGATAGCGGCGTCCGACGGCGGGATCCCGGCCGGCGGCCCCGTCAGGGGCTGGTTCCCCCAAAACACGATCGCGTCCGGGACCTTCGGCGGAGCCACCAGCAGGGTCGTCTACGCCGACATCGACGGCGACCGCAAGGCCGACTACCTCCAGGTCAACGACGACAGCTCCGTCCAGGCCTGGCTGAACGGCGGCCCCAAGCCCAGCGGCGGCGACTGGTACTGGCTCCCGCAGGGCACCATCGCCGGCGGCGTCGGCGCGCCCGGCGGCAACATCCGCTTCGCCGACCTCAACGGCGACGGCAGGGCCGACTACCTGAAGGTCAACGACGACAGCTCCGTCCAGGCCTGGCTGAACGGCGGCCCCAAGCCCAGCGGCGGCGACTGGTACTGGCTCCCGCAGGGCACCATCGCCGGCGGCGTCGGCGCACACGGCAGCCGTATCCGCTTCGCCCCGCTCTACGGAACCCGGTCCGCCGACTACATCCTCATGGGCGGCGCCAACTCCGTCGACCCCTATCTGGGCAACCACAACCCCGTCGACCCCGACCTCGGCAACGACAACCCCATCGACCCCCACCTGGGGAGCACCAACCCCGCCGACCCCCACCTGAGCAACTATGTGAAGTACGACAGCTCCGTTCAGGTCTGGCAGAACGGCGGCCCCAAGCCCAGCGGCGGCGACTGGTACTGGTTCCCCGGCGGACAGGTCGCCAGCGGTGTCGGCGTCGACGGCGCCCGGATCCAGTTCGCCGACCTCAACGGCGACGGCCGGGCCGACTACCTCGACGTCGACCCCCAGACCGGCTCCACCCGAGCCTGGATCAACTTCGGCTGAGGACACAGCGGACACCGGACACCCGCTGTCCGGTGTCCGCACCGAGAGCGCCGAAAGGAGAACAGCGCCACTGCGCGTGGCGACGGATATCAGCCGGACAGGTCGCCCACCGCGTCGGCGTAGTACACGACCCGCCGAGGTGGAAGGCGACCTGGCGGAGCGTCCAGCCCTCCCCCGGCGAGTGGTCGAGCTGGTCCGGGGTCAGCGCCTCCAGGCGGGCCGTCCATATCCGGGCGAGCCGGGTGAGCCTGCTGCGGGCCTCGTCGAGGTCGTGCTCGGTGAACGGGGCGAGGTCGGCCGCAGTGGTGATCATTGACGCGTGCCAGTGGTCGGGCAGCGGTACGCGGCCGGCCAGCCGGTCCTCGATCTCCGCCAGGTGGTCCACGAGATGGTCGGCCACCCGGCGGATCGCCTTGTGCGGGGTGTAGATCCGGTCGCCCGACGGCACCGGACGGCCGTCCCAGGCGGTCCAGGTCGCCGCCAGGCGGAGCACGTGGTCGATCATCTCGGCCACGACCCGCGCGGGCTCGCGGTCGTCGGTCAGCGGGGCGTCCGTCATGCGCGTCCTCCAGAGGTGCGAGGGGATATGCCGGGCAGGCTAGAGCCGCGGCGTTTCGACGCCCGCCGAAACATCCGCTCAGCGCTGCCGGACGAGGCGAGGATCGCCGTCGACAAGGTGGTCGGCTACTTCAGCGGATTCGGCCACTTCGTCTGCCGGGGAATGGCGGACGAAAGTCTCGTCATCCCGCTGATCGGATATCGCGCGAGCAGGGCGTGGGACGCGCTTGAGCCGTTCATCCGGCGTGCGTGCGAGATTCCGCAAATGTCGTAGACCTCCCATATTCACCGGCAGGCCGAGGCCTGATTAGCGGCATCGCGGACGGGATAAGAGTGAGGAAGGTCACAGCACCGGTGCCGGGGGGAGAACACATGCGGTCCACGTCGTCAGCGGTGAGCCGGGCGGCCGCCGGCGTGTACGCGGCCCTCGCCGCCCAGGTCGTCTCGGTGGCCGCGCTCGCCGTGTTCGAGGAGACCCGGGGCAGGCGGCTGGCCACGCAGATCGCGGCCTTCGGCGGCGATCCCGCCTCTCCCGCCGCCCGGACCGTCAGCGGCGCGGCGACGGCGTTCGCCGTGCTGGTCCTGGTGATGATCGGCGCCACCGTGACGTGCACCGCCGCCTACCTGTCCTGGCTGCGGCTGGTGCGCCCGGCCACGCCGCCCGTCGCGCTCGCGGCGGCGTGCCTCGTGCCCGGGGTCAACCTCGTGGTCCCGCCGTTCCTCGCCGACCTGGCCTGGCGCGAGGGCCCGTCGGCGCGCACGCGGCGGAGCGGCGGCATCGTGCGGAGCGGCGGCCCTATACGAAGCGGCGGCCCTGTGCTTAGCGGCGGCATCGGGCGGAGCGTGCCGTACGGCGGCAGGGACCGGACGCGCTGGCTGGTCGTCCTCGCCTGCTGGTGGGTGAGCTGGCTGGCCGCGCTCGGGCTGGTGTTCGCCGGCCCGGCGCGGGACGGGCTGACCGGCCTCGGCACGCCACAGGCCGCCGCGGTCGCCGTCGCGGCGCTCCTGTGCGCCTCGGCCGTCCACGAGGTCACCGCCCGGCACACGGGCCCCGGGCGAAAGCGGGCGGCAGGGCCCGCCGCCCGGCCGCGGGTCCGCCTCGGCCACGGCGAACGGCCGTCCGGCATGCCTTCGTCCGGCACCCCTAATACGGCACCGGCGGGAAGCCAGGCAGGCGCCGCCCTCGCGGACGGCGGCGGGGAGGATCACCGGCCGGGCGGCGGTCCCGAGCTGCCGGAGCTGGCGTGCCAGAGCCGCCGCTGGGGTGCGGCCGGATGGCCGAGGAACCGCCCCTCGCGTACGGCCGGCGGGGCGCCGTTGTCGGAGTAGGGCGACACCCGGAAGCCGTTGCCGTACTCGATGGGCCGTCCGCCCACCCCGGCGCCGGGCGCGGGCACCTCGCTGATCACGGCGCGTACGGCGTCGAGCCCCTGGGTGCGCCACACGCGGTCGAGGTCGGCGAGGTTCCAGCAGTGGACGGCGCGCAGCGAGACCGCCCTGACCCCGGTGCGCCGCACCACTCCCTTGGCGGCCAGCAGCCACGACCCGAACACGGTCGCGGCCGTGTGCGCCTGCACCGACTCGAAGAACGTCAGGTCGATCGGGCCGGTGGAGTCGTCCAGGGTGGTGAAGATGACCCGCTGCCCCGACCGCACGGCGGGCGTCTGGGTGGCGACCTTCACCCCCGCGACCAGGATCTCCGCGCCGTTGCGCTGCCGGAGCAGATCCCTGGCCCGCGTCACGCCGAGCGCGTCGAGCAGGTCGCTGTAGAAGTCCATGACGTGGCGGCTCACGTCCATCCCGAGGATCTCCAGCTCGGCCTCGACGGCCTCGGCCTCGGTCATCTCCGGCAGCTCGCCGGGCGTGACCCGATCGGTGAACCCCATCGGAAGCTGCCCCGCCGTGCCCACGGGAGAGCCGCGGTCGAGCGCGCCGACCTGAGCGATCAGGTCGCGCCTGGTGAGCCGTCCGGGCCGCCAGCGCGGCTCCCCCGGCCGCAGGCCGTGCAGCGCGTCAAACCCGCCGACCTCCACGATCCGCTCGGCGACCGGGCGTGAGGGCCGGGCCCGCTCCCAGAAGTCGGCCAGCGAGGTGTAGGGCCGGCCCGCGACCATGCGGTCCACCTCGGCCTCGCTCACCCCGCGGACGGCCGAGAACGGCACCCGCAGGCCGTAGCCGCGGCCGTACCCGCCGGGGCTCTCCTCCGCCGGACCCGTACGCTCGACCAGCCAGGTCTTCCCCGAGTGGTTGACGTCGAGGGGCAGGACGTCCACCCCGCACTGGCGAGCCTCGTCGAGGATGACCCGGCTCGGGTACATGCCGGGGTCGTGGGTGAGCACACCCGCGAGGAACGCGGCGGTGTGGTGCCGCTTCAGCCAGGCCGACTGGTAGGTGGGCAGCGCGAACGCCGCCGCGTGCGCCTTGCAGAACCCGAACCCGCCGAACGCGTCGAGCACCTTCCACGCCCGCTCGACGACGTCGGGGGCGTAGCCGTTCTCCCTGGCGAGCGGCACGAACCAGGCGCGTACGGCCTCGCGGCCCTCCGGTGTCCCGAGGGCGCGGCGGGCCCGGTCGGCCTCCGACAGCCCCGACCCGGTCATGACGTCGATGACCTTCATGACCTGCTCGTGGAAGACGACCACCCCGTTGGTCTCCCTGAGCACCTCGCGCAGCGACTCGTGCGGGTAGCGCGCCTCGCGGAAGCCGTGCCTGGTCTCCAGGTAGGGCGTGACCATGTCGGAGTTGACCGGTCCCGGGCGGAACAGCGAGATGTCCACGATCAGGTCGTGCATCGTGCGCGGCTCCAGCTTGGCGACCAGTTCACGCTGCCCCGGCGACTCGATCTGGAAGCAGCCGATCGTGCGGCTGAGGCGGATCATGTCGTAGGTCTCCCCGTCGTCGCGCGGGACGGCGTCCAGGTCGATGCGCCGCCCCTCGACCCGCTCGACCTCCTGGAGGGCGTACGCCAGGGCGGACTGCATGCGCACGCCGAGCACGTCGAGCTTGAGCAGGCCCGCCTCCTCGACGTCGTCCTTGTCGAACTGCGACATCGGGAACTCCAGCAGGCTGCGCTCGACCGGCGTGCGGTCGCGCAGCGTGGAGTTGCCGACCAGCACGCCGCAGGGGTGCAGCGCGATGTGCCGGGGCAGCCCGTCGAGCCGCTCCGCCAGGCGGAACACCGTCTCCAGCGACCGGTCGTTGAGCCCGCTGTCGCGCAGTTCGGGCAGGTCCGACAGCGCGGCCCTGATCTGCCTGGCCCGCACCTGCGGGAACGCCTTGGCGATGACGTCGATCTCGTGCGGCGGCAGGCTCATGGCGGCGCCGACGTCCCTGATCGCGCTGCGGGCGCGGTAGGTCTCCATCATCGACACGCAGGCCACCCGGTCTTCGCCGTACCTGTCGAGGATCGCGCGGTAGCAGTCGAGGCGGCGGGCCGACTCCACGTCGATGTCGATGTCGGGCAGGCCCTTGCGGCCCTCCGACAGAAAACGCTCCATCAGCAGGCCGTGTTCGAGCGGGTTCACCTCGCCGATGCCGATCAGGTAGTTGACCAGGCTGCCCGCCCCCGAGCCGCGGATCGCGCACCGCACACCCATCGCCCGGATCATGTCCGTGATGCCGGCGACGGACGTGAAGTAGCCCGACAGCCGCTTCTTCTCGATGACGTGGAGTTCGGCGGCGAGCCGGTCGCGGGCCTCGGCCGATCGCTCCAGGCCCCGCCGCTCCAGTCCCTCCTCGCAGCGGCGCCGCAGCAGGGGCACCGGGTCCTCGCCGACCTCGGGCAGGTGGAGCCGGGGCCGCTCGGGTTCGAGCAGGGGCACGATCTCGACGGGGTCGAGCACGCACCTGCCGGCCACGCGGCGCGTCTCGGCCAGCAGCCGCGCCGCCCGGCCGGTGTCGCCGCCGCAGATCCGCGCGGCCACCCGCGCCATCTCGGCGCCGTCCTTCAGGTACGCGTGGGCCGTCGGGTCGTCGAGGTGCCGCCCGTCGAGGGGCACCAGCTTGCGCGCCGCGTCGAGCACGTTGCCGACCTGGTGGTCGGCGGCGTCCAGGTAGCGGACCGCGTTGGTCAGCACGACCGGCACGCCCGTCGAGTCGGCCAGCGCGATCATGCGGGCGGCGGTGTTCGCGTCGCGGTAGCCGTACAGGTCGGACACCTCGACGACCAGGTCGGGGACCACCGCGCGCCAGGCGGACAGCAGGGCCCTGGCCTGGTCGTCGCGCCGCTCGGCCACCGCACGGCCGACGCCCGAGCGGGGCCCGAGCAGCACGGTCAGCCGCGGCCCGCCGTCCGGGCCGGTCGCGTGCTCGGCCACCATCCCCGGTGTGACGTACGGCTCACCGCGCTCCCCCGCCTGGTGGGCGGCCGTGACCAGGCGGCACAGGGCGGCCCAGCCACCGGTGCGCGCGAGCACGACGACCCGCGCCGGCTCGCCCGCCGTCCCCCGGCCGTGCCCGCGTCCGTGTCCGGTACGGCGGCCGGACGGCAGGCCGCCTCCGAACAGGTCGTCCGACGTGGAAGAACCCTTGTCGAGGGCGAGGTCCACGCCGACGACCGGGCGGACGCCCTGCTCGTGGCAGGCGATGACGTGCTTGATCGCGCCGTAGAGGCCGTCGCGGTCGGTCAGCGCCAGCGTGTCCATGCCGTGCTCGGCGGCCCGCCGGACGAGGGCGGCCGGGAACGCGGTGCCGTACCGCAGTGAGAAGGCGGACGCCACGTGCAGGTGGGCGAAGGCGTGCGTCACAGGCGCGCCCCCGTCCGTCCCCCGGTCCGTCCTCCAGCGGCCCGTCCCCCGATCGTCGTGGGTAGCTGGAGCGTTCCCATCAGTCCCAGGCCCTCAGCAGGAGCCAGCCGCCGCTGGCGGTGTCGAAGCGCAGTTCATAGGTCCCGACCTCCTTGCCGGCCGCGGCCCCCAGTCGCCAGAAGCGCCGCTCGCCGGGATCGGCGTCCGAGGTCTTCCACCATTCCCTGGCGACCACCCAGTGGTCCTGGATCTCGCGGACGGTGTAGAGCCGGTCACGCCAGACGAACTGAGCAGGGTGCCCGTCCCGGACCCATACCTCGATCGGATCGCCGTAAAGTCTGCTCAAGACTCCTTCTCCCTGTGGCTTCGTGGCCACCCGGGGGAAGACGGGCGGATGATTCGGGCAGAATCGCCGCTACTTCGAACATACGTTCCCAGGAGATCGAACGCAAGTCGGCGCGGCCCGTTCCCGGGAACGAAAGCCCAGGAAGCGCGTCCGCCGGCGGATCACTCGCCGAGCCAGATCCCACCGCCCCGGTAGGGCGGCTCCTCTCGTTCGGTGGCGTCCGTCACCGCCGCCCAGACGCGCGCCGCCCCCGGCTCCCTGACGACGGCCGCCACCCGGGTGTGCCCGAGCGGGCCCGCCGGAAACGTCCCGTGCGTCCACCGGCCGCCCGACAGGTGGCCGACCGCCGTGCTCCACTCGTTCTTCGAGTAGAACAGCCAGAACCCGCCCCGGCCGTCGGCCTCCAGCCGCAGGTGGGGATCGAGCTCGGGCTCGCCCGGCAGGCTGTAGCTCCACCGTCCGTTCTCACGCAGCAGGAACAGGGTGCGGCCGCAGAAGGTCACATCCTCCTCCTCGCCGCCGCAGACCCACGCGACCCAGCCGACGGCCGCCACCCTGCCCGCCTCGTCCACCGCGAGGTCCACGAGCTCGGAGAGCTGGTCGCGGTGCAGCGCGGGGACCGCGGGGAGCGGGACCGTGCTCCAGGACCAGCCGTTCCACCGGGCGACGGCGGCCCTGCCGCGACTGGAACCGGCCGCCCAGACCGCGCCGCCGGGCAGGCCGTCCACGTCCTTGGCGACCAGCGGCGGCCGTGCCGTACGCCAGGCCCTGCCGTCCCAGTGCCGCAGATCCGCCCGGGAGCTCCAGGGCTCCTCGGCTCCCCCGGCCCCGTCCAGGAAGTTGGCGTTCACGACCGCCCACACATCGCCGGGTGCCGCCGCGTGCACCCCCTTCAGGTCCGCGCCCGGGCCGGGCGCCGCGGTCCACCTCCGCCCGTTCCAGCGCGCGGCGGTCTTCTCGCCGAACAGCCACACGTCGCGGTCGGAGGAGGCGGCCACGGCGCGCGGCTCCATCGGCGGGGCCGGAACCTCGCGCCACCGCCCCCCGTCCCCGCGCAGCAGCAGCGGCGCGTTCGCCTCGCGCCCGCACGGCTCGGGCACGCGGGTGCCGGCCGCCCACACGGTCCCCTCTCGGGTCACGGCCAGGCTCGTGAGGCGGTCACGGTAGTCGTAGTGGGCGACGCGCCACCCGCCGGCCCGGTCAGGGCTCGGCTCCGGCCTGGGCGAGCCGGTCAGGCAGGAGGGCGAGGGCCGCTCCCGCGGGGCGGCCGTGGCGGCCGCGGCGTCGGTCTCGTTCCAGGTCTCGAGATCGCGAGGCGTGGTCGACGCGCACGCCGCCGGCAGCACCATCGCGGCCAGCGCCGCCGTCACCCGCAGAATCCGCGTCCGCATAACCGTAAGACGCGGCGGTCCGGCATCCGGTTCTGCCGGAACAGGAGGGGCCTGTTTGGCACTCGGGACAGGAGAGTGCTAACAGTATTGACGTCGCCGGCGCGGGCGCTGGGACCGGGCACTACGACGCGTACGCGGCGGCGGTGGATTCCTACGCCGAAGACCGTGGATGCGCATCGGAGGTGTACTCGTCATGCGTTCAGTGAGCGACCTTCACCCCGCCCGGTTCCGCTCCGGCGGCCTGCGGATCGCGATGGTCGCCCCGCCCTGGTACGAACTGCCGCCCCGCGGGTATGGCGGCATCGAGGCCATGGTGTCCGACCTGACCACCGCCCTCGTGCGCCGTGGTCACACGGTGACGTTGATCGGCGCGGGACGCGCGGACACCCCGGCGGACTACGTCGCCACCTATCCGGAGGCCCCCTCGTCGCGCATCGGAGAGCCGCTGCCCGAGGTGGTGCACGCGGCGGCCGCCGCGGCCACGCTGGCCTCCCTCGACGTCGACATCGTTCACGACCACTCCCTGGCCGGCCCGCTCACCGCGGCCTCCCGTACGGCCCCGACGCTGGTGACCGTGCACGGCAGAATCGACGGCGACCTCGGCGAGTTCTACCGCCGGCTCGGCGGCGCCGTCTCGCTGGCGGCGATCTCCGGCTCCCAGCGCAGGTCGGCCGCCGACCTGAACTGGGCGGGGGTCGTGCACAACGCCGTGGACGCCGCGGCCTTCCCCTACCGGGAGGACAAGGAGGACTGGCTCCTGTGGCTGGGCAGGTTCAGCCCGGACAAGGGCGCTCACCTGGCCATCGACGCCGCCCGCGCCGCCGGGCGGAGGATCCTCCTCGCAGGCAAGCTGACCGAGCCGTCCGAGCACGACTACTTCTCCCGGTTCGTCCGACCTCGCCTGGGCGCGGACGCCGAGTACGTGGGCGAGGCCGACGCCGCCCGCAAGCGCGACCTGCTGTCGCGGGCGCGCTGCCTGCTGTTTCCCATCCAGTGGGAGGAGCCGTTCGGGCTGGTGATGATCGAGGCGATGGCGTGCGGCACGCCGGTGGTCACCCTGCGCCGCGGCGCGGCCCCCGAGGTCGTGGTGGACGGCGTCACCGGTTTCGTGCGCACCTCGCCGGACGAGCTGCCGGACGCGGTCGAGCGGGCCGGCGACCTGGACCCGCGCGCCTGCCGCGCTCACGTCGAGCGGCATTTCGACGTCTCGGTCATGGCCGAGGGATACGAGCGCATCTACCAGCAGGTGATCGCGGGGGCCGCCCCGCGGGGCCGCACCCCCGCCCCAGCCCCCGCCCTCGCCGGCTGACCGGCGACTCCCGGCCCGACCGCGCCCTGCCGTACGTGCGGGCGGGCCGGGGCCCGCTCAGCGGAGCGCGCCCCTCTCGTACAAGGGCTCAGAGCGCGCGTTCCGCGTAGGCGGCCAGCAGCTGCGCCTCCGCGGTGTCGAAGTACGCGAGCAGCTCCCGCTCGGCCCGCTCGTGATCGCCGTCGATCAGCAGCGTGGCGATGCGCGCGTTGTCTTCCAGGTAGGGCTCGTGGAAGGTCCTCAGCTCGCCCATCACGTGGAAGGCCAGCCGCAGCTCGGCGAGCAGGCGCGCCATGGTCTCGTCCACGCGGGGACTGGCGAGCAGCGCGGTGATCGCGCGATGGAACCGCATGTTGGCGGTGCCGACGGCCGCCCAGTCGCCGCTCTCCGCGGCCGCCTGGCCCTCCTCGACGTGGTGCCGCACCTCCCTCACGGCCTCGGGCGCGGCCGTGACGGCCGCCCGCACGCCCGCCGTCTCCAGGATGCGCCGCATCGCGTAGATGTCCGCCACGTCGGCCGCGGCGAGCTTCCGGACGAAGACACCGCGGTGCAGCTCGTGCACCAGCAGGTTCTCGTGCGACAGCAGCCTGAACGCCTCTCGGAGCGTGTTGCGGGAGACGCCGAGCAGGTTCCCGATCGTCTCCTCCGACAGGCGGGTGCCCGGGGGCAGGGATCCGTCGATGACGTTCTCCCGCAGGACGTCGGCGACCAGCTCCGCGGCGCTGGCGCGATCGAGCACCGGCCGAGCCGCGCTCAACCGTGCCGCCCAGTCCGCCATAGCCGTCATCGCCCTAACCCCTCCTCGACCGCCAGATCACTCCCAGCTTAGGCCGCGGCACGCCGGCCGAATTCCGCGATCACCATTGGATTTCGCCCGATCACAGCCAGTTGTAGCGCAGAAGTAACCTACAAGAGGCTTGATGAATCGTTGAACAATCCTCTAGCTTCCAGGGGAGGTGAGCAAAGGAGTCTCGCATGAACCGACCCCCCGACACCCAGACGGCTTCATCCGCGGGCATCACGAGCGGAGGGCGGCGCTCGGCGCTGCTCGGCGCGATGTTCCTCATGGCCACGAGCGCCATCGGCCCCGGCTTCATCACTCAGACGACGACGTTCACGGCGCGGCTCGGGGCGGCGTTCGCGTTCGTCATCGTCGCCTCGATCCTCGTCGACATCGCCGTCCAGCTGAACGTCTGGCGGGTGATCGGCGTCTCCGGGATGCGCGCCCAGACGCTGGGCAACCGGGTGCTGCCCGGCTCGGGATATCTCCTGGCCGTCCTCGTGGCCTTCGGCGGCCTGGTGTTCAACATCGGCAACGTCGGCGGCGCGGCACTCGGCCTGGACGCCCTCGCGGGGGTCGACGTCAAGATCGGCGGCACGGTGTCCGCCCTGATCGCCGTCGCCATCTTCCTCAGCAGGCGGGCCGGGGTCGCCGTGGACCGGATCGTCGTCGTCCTCGGCGTCGTGATGGTGGCGCTGACGCTGTACGTGGCGATCGTCTCCCACCCGCCGGTCGGCGAGGCCCTGCGGCAGACGGTCCTGCCGGACACGGTCGACTTCCTCGCCGTCACGACGCTGATCGGCGGCACGGTCGGGGGTTACATCACCTACGCGGGGGCGCACCGGCTCATCGACGCGGGCGTGACCGGGCCGCGGAACGCCGGGCAGATCACCCACGGTTCGGTCACCGGCATCCTCGTCACCGGAGTCATGCGGGTGATCCTCTTCCTCGCCGCGCTCGGCGTGGTCGCCGGGGGATTCCGGCTCGCCGCGGACTCGGCGAATCCGGCCGCCGACATCTTCCGGAGCGCGGCGGGCGAGCTGGGCCTGCGGCTGTTCGGAGTCGTCCTGTGGGCCGCGGCCATCACCTCGGTCATCGGCGCCTCGTACACGTCGGTGTCGTTCCTCGCCAGCTTCTCGCCCCGGACGGACCGCTACCGCTCGTGGATCACGGTGGCCTTCATCGTGGTCTCGACCGCGGTCTTCCTCCTCCTCGGCAAGGCTCCGGCCAACCTCCTGATCCTCGCCGGAGCACTCAACGGCCTCATCCTGCCCGTCGGCCTGGCGGTGATCCTCTGGGTCGCCGCACGCCGCCGTGATCTCATGGGCGGATACCGCTACCCTCTCTGGCTTCTCGGCGTCGGCGTGCTCGCCTGGGCCCTGACCATCTACCTCGGCTGGAACTCCCTCAGCGGAATCAGCGCGCTCTGGAGCTGACGTGCCCTACCCGACCATGTGCATCGACCTCAACTCCGACCTGGGCGAGGGCTTCGGCCAGTGGACGCTCGGCGACGACGACGCGCTGCTGTCGATCGTCACGAGCGCCAACGTCGCCTGCGGGTTCCACGCCGGAGACCCGGTGATCATGCGGCGCACCTGCGAGACCGCGGCCGCGCGTGGGGTGGTGATCGGCGCCCAGGTCGGCTACCGCGACCTGGCGGGCTTCGGGCGGCGCTTCGTCGACGTGCCGCCCGTCGAACTCGCCGACGACGTCATCTACCAGATCGGCGCTCTGGACGCCTTCGCGCGGGTGGCGGGCACCAGCGTCAGGTACGTCAAGCCGCACGGCGCGCTCTACAACGCGATCGTGCATCACGAGGCGCAGGCTTCGGCGGTGGTCGCGGCCGTGCGGGCCTACGACCCCGGCCTGCCCGTGCTCGGCCTCCCCGGCTCGGCGTGGCTGCGCCAGGCCTGCCGGGCCGGCCTCACCACGGTCGCGGAATGCTTCGCCGACCGCGCCTACACCCGGGAGGGCAGGCTGGTGCCGCGCGGCGTGCCCGGCGCCGTCCTGCACGACCCCGCCCGGGTCGCCGAGCGCAGCGTGCGCATGGCCAGAGGCGAACCGGTCGAGGCCGTCGACGGGACGCCGCTCACCATCACGGCGGACTCGATCTGCGTGCACGGCGACAGCCCCGGCGCCGTCGCCATGGCCCTCGAAGTCCGTGATGCGCTCAAGGCGAACGGCATCGGCCTGGCGCCGTTCGTGGAGGAGAAGCCGTGAACGCACGGCTGCACCGTTGTGGCGAGCACGCGGTCCTGGTCGAACTCGACCGTCTCGAGGAGGTGGTCGCCCTCTACGACGCCCTCGCGGCCGACCCTCCGCGGGGAATCGTCGACATCGTCCCCGCGGCCCGGACGCTGCTCGTCCGGTTCGAGCCGCCGGCGCGCCACGCCGAGGTGGAGTCCGCCGTCCTGGCCGCACGGCCGGCCGGTGGCCGCCGCGCGACGACCGAGGAGGTGGTGCTCCCGGTGGTGTACGACGGCGACGACCTCGCCGACGTGGCCCGGCTGACCGGGCTCGCCGAACGCGAGGTCGTGGCGGCGCACACCGGGACACCGTGGACGGTCGCCTTCTGCGGGTTCGCCCCCGGCTTCGGCTATCTGATCGGCGGCGACCCCCGGCTCGCCGTACCGCGGCGGCCGGAGTCGCGCGTGCGCGTGCCCACCGGCGCCGTAGGGCTCGCCGGGGAGTTCAGCGGGGTCTACCCGCGCGAGTCGCCGGGCGGCTGGCAGCTCATCGGGCGCACCGAGGTCGTGGTGTGGGACATCGCTGCCGACCCGCCCGCCCTGCTGCGTCCGGGGGTACGGGTGCGCTTCGCGGAGGCGTCGTGAGTGCGGCGAGTGTGGGCGAGCTTCGGCGGGCGCTGGTGGTGCTGGCCCCCGGTCCCCTCACCACCGTGCAGGACCTCGGGCGGCGCCGGCACAGCCATCTCGGCGTCGGGCGCTCCGGCGCCGCCGACCGGGGTGCGCTGCGGCTGGCCAACCGCCTGCTGGCCAATCCCGAGAACACCGCCTGCCTGGAGGTCACCCTGGGCGGGCTGGAGGTGCGCGCCACCGGCGACCTGCTCGTGACGCTCACCGGCGCGCCCTGTCCCGCCACCGTCACCGACGCCGAGGGACGCACGCGCGGCATCGGGCACGCGTCGGTCGAGCGCCTGCCCGACGGGGCGACGCTGCGGCTCGGCGTGCCGTCCCGCGGGCTGCGGACCTACCTGGCGGTCCGCGGCGGGATCGACGTCCCCGAGGTGCTGGGGTCACGGGCCACCGACCTGCTCTCCGGGCTCGGGCCGGAGCGTCCGGCGCCCGGATCGGTGCTCCCGGTCGGGCCGGCGCCGGCGGAGTTTCCCATGGCCGATCTCGCCCCGGTGCCCGAGCCGGAGTCCGGCGTCCTCATGCTGGACGTGATACCGGGACCACGCCACGACTGGTTCACGCCCGGGGCGCTGGCGGCCCTGTGCGCCGAGCCGTACGAGGTCACCCCGCACAGCGACCGGGTCGGCATGCGGCTGCGCGGGCCGCGCCTCGAACGCGCACGCGGCGGGGAACTGCCGAGCGAGGGCATGGTCCCCGGCGCGCTGCAGGTGCCGCCGTCGGGACAGCCGACGCTCTTCCTCGCGGATCACCCGGTGACCGGCGGATATCCCGTCATCGCCGTGGTGCGCGATCACCACGTCGACCGGGCGGCACAGGCCCGCCCCGGGCAGCACGTCCGTTTCCGGGTGGCCGGAGACCACCGGCCCATTCATCCGAGGAGGCCCTGATGGAACTCGACCCCGCACGTCTGACTCCGCGCGAGGCGCGAGAGCTGTTCCGGGGAGGGCTGGTCACGCCCACCTCCGGCTGGGCCGCGGGATGGGCGCAGGCCAACCTGATCGCGCTGCCGAGAGACAGGGCGTACGACTTCCTGGTGTTCGCGCAGCGCAACCCGCGCCCCTGCCCGGTGCTCGCCGTCACCGAGCCGGGCGAGCCGTTCGCGTCGATCTTCGACGGCGACCTGCGCACCGATCTGCCCGCCTACCGCGTCTACCGGGACGGTGAGCAGGTCGCCGAGGTCACCGATGTGACGTCCTACTGGCGCGACGACCTGGTGGGCTTCCTCATCGGCTGCAGTTTCACCTTCGAGGCCGCGTTGCTGGAGGCCGGCGTCCCGATTCGCCACATCGAGGCGGGCACGAACGTGCCGATGTATCTGACCGACCGGCCGTGCGTCCCGGCGGGCGAGCTTTCCGGGCCTCTGGTGGTGTCGATGCGCCCGATCCCCGCCGAGCTGGTGCCGGCCGCCGTACGGGTCACCTCGCGCTACCCGGCCGTGCACGGCGCGCCGGTGCACGTCGGCGACCCCGCCGCGCTGGGCATCGCCGATCTCGCCAAGCCGGACTTCGGCGACCCGGTCGAGGTGCGCGACGGCGAACTGCCGGTCTTCTGGGCCTGTGGGGTGACGCCGCAGGCCGCGGTGATGCGGTCGCGGCCGCCGTTCGCGATCGGCCACGCGCCCGGCCACATGGCGATCACCGACGCCCGCGACAGCGCCTACCTGGTCCCCTGAGGCGGCCGGAATCAGTCGCCGGCGCGGCGGACGAGGGGGTTGGCGGAGGTGGAGTTGCGGATGCTGAAGGTCACGCTGCCGGCGCGGTAGCGGTCGTCGGAGCACTCGACGGGCCTGCCCTCCTGGGTGGTGGTGACGCGGCGCTGGCGCAGCAGGGGGCTGCCCCTCCGCACACCGAGCAGCCGGGCGTCCTCGCTGCCGGCCGCCACCGCGTCGATCAGGTGCTCGCCGTACGCGAAGACGAGGCCGACCGACTCGTAGAGCTCCTGGGTCACCGACTCGCAGTCGGGGTCGAGCCGTTCCACGGCGGGGGCGATCCAACCCGCGTAGACGGTGCGCTCGATCAGCACCGGTTCGCCGTCGAGCCGCCGCAGCCGCAACACGTCGAGCACCTCCTCCCCCGGCTCGAGCGACAGCCGTGCGGCCTCGGAGGGCGAGCACGGGCGGCGCTGGGAGGACAGCACGGTGCCGCTCGCGCGGTAGCCCATCGACCGGGCCCACTGGGCGAAGCTGTGCAACTCGGCGAAGCTCTGGCTGCGCTCGCTGCCGAGCACGATGCGCCGCGCGCCCTGCCGCGATCCGACCAGCCCCTCGGCGGCGAGCAGGGCGACGGCCTGGCGAACGGTCCCGCGCGCCGCCGAATACCGTAAGGCCAGCTCAGCCTCGGAGGGAAGCTGAGCGCCAATCCGGTAGTCCCCCCTGACGATGGCGTCCCGCAAGTCACTCGCGATCTGTTCGTAGCGCGCCATCGTGCTGAGCCCTTCCGTTCACGCGACTGACATCGATATGCGACTTACTAGCTCTGGCTTGTTTGTACAAGTTCGCCTAAGTTCGATCCACGCACCACAGTGGGAGGGACCGTTGTCCACACGTACCGCCGGCCTCGTGGCCGCGCTCACGATAACCACCTCAGTGATCGCGGCATGCGGCGCCGCCCCCACGACCGCCGGCGGCGGCTCGGAATCGGGTGACTCCAAGGCGGCCTCCGCGACCTCCGCCCAGGACTTCGGGGGGCTGGACAAGCTGGTGGAGGCCGCCAAGAAGGAAGGGCAGCTCAACACCATCGCGCTGCCGCCGGACTGGGCAAACTACGGCGAGGTCATCAAGGCGTTCGAGGCCAAGTACGGCATCAAGATCACCAACGACAACCCCGACGGCTCCAGCCAGGACGAGATCAACGCGGTCAAGACCCTCAAGGGCCAGGGCCGCGCCCCCGACGTGCTCGACCTCGGTAGCGCCTTCGCCCTCAGCGGCGCCCAGGAGGGCCTGTTCGCGCCCTACAAGGTGCAGAGCTGGGACAAGATCCCCGACGGCCAGAAGGAGGCGAGCGGCGCCTGGTACTACGACTACGGCGGCTACATCTCCATCGGCTGCGACGCCAAGCGGGTCAAGACCTGCCCCCAGACGTTCGCCGACCTGCTCAAGCCCGAGTACAAGGGCATGGTCGCCCTGAACGGCGACCCGACCAAGGCCGGCGCCGCCTTCGCCGGCGTTTACGCCGCCTCGCTCGCCAACCAGGGCTCGTTCGACGACATCCAGCCCGGCATCGACTTCTTCAAGAAGCTCAAGGAGAACGGCAACTTCAACCCGGTCGAGGCCACCCCCGCCACGGTCGAGAAGGGCGAGACCCCGATCACCCTCGACTGGGACTACCTGCAGGCCAGCTACGCCAAGGAGTTCTCCTCGAAGGGCGTGGACTGGAAGATCGCCATCCCCGCGGACGGCCAGTACGCCAACTTCTACGCCCAGGCGATCAACAAGTGGGCGCCGCACCCCGCCGCCGCCCGCCTCTGGCAGGAGTTCCTCTACAGCACCGAGGGCCAGAACCTGTGGCTGAAGGGCTACGCCCGCCCGGTGCTGCTGCCCTCCATGCAGCAGGACGGCAGCGCGGACGCCGCCATGGTCGCCCAGCTCCCCAAGGTCGAGGGCACCCCCACGTTCCCCACGCCCGACCAGGTCAACAAGGCCAAGGAGGTCCTGGCGAGCGGGTGGGGCGCGGCGGTCTCGGGCTGAGATCGTGCGCGACAGCCGTACGCGATCGAAGAGCCGGTGGGCGGCCCTGCCGCTGCTGGTCTTCGTCGTCATCGTCTTCGGCGTGCCGATGCTGGTCCTCCTCGGCGGCACGTTCACCAAGGAGGGCACGCTCAGCACCGCCAACCTCACCGAGTCGCTCCAGGGCGCGTACCTGACCGCCCTGGTCGGGAGCGTCAAGATCTCGGCGCTCGTGGCGGTGCTGGGCGGGGTGCTCGGCACCTTCCTCGCCCAGGCCGTGGTGACCTCCAGGTTCCGGACGCTGCGCGAGGCGGTGCTGACCGCCTCCGGCGTGCTGGCCAACTTCGGCGGCGTGCCGCTGGCCTTCGCCTGGATCGCCACGCTCGGCAACTCGGGCGTCGTCACCACCACGCTCGGCCTCGGCGCCCACGGGTGGAGCCTGTACAACTTCTGGGGTCTCACCCTGGTCTACCTGTACTTCTCCATCCCCCTCCAAGTGCTCACGGTCGTGCCCGCGCTCGACGGGCTGCGCCCGCAGTGGCGTGAGGCCGCGCAGAACAACGGCGCGAGCACCTGGCAGTTCTGGCGGTACGTCGGGATCCCGGTGCTGACCCCGGCGCTGCTCGGCGGGGTCGTGCTGCTGTTCGGCGGCGCGTTCTCGGCCTACGCGACGGCGCAGGCCATGGTCGGGTCCACCGTCCCGCTGGTCACCCTGAAGATCGCCGACGCGCTCACCGGCAACGTCCTGATCGGCCACGAGAACGTCGCGCTGGCCCTCAGCCTCGACATGATCGTGGTCGCGGGCCTGGTCATGGCCGTCTACCTCCCGCTGCAGCGAAGGAGCGCCCGATGGCTCCGCTGACCCCCCAAGTCACCACACAGGTGACTCCCGGGACGGCGCCCGGGGCCGCCCCGGCCCCCGCCCGGTCCGGCCGGCCGCGGCGTCCCCGGGTGTGGCGCGGCGTGGTCCTCGTGCTCGCCGCCGTCTACTTCCTCGTCCCGCTGATCGCGTCGTTCGTCTTCACGGTGAAGGTGCCGGGCCAGGGCTTCTCGCTCGACGCGTACGGCCAGATCTTCTCTGCCGAGGGCTTCGGCGGCAGCCTCCTGCTGTCGCTCGGGCTCGGCGTCGCCACGATCGTGCTGGTCCTGCTGCTGACGCTGCCCGCCGCGGTGGCCGTACGGCTCGGCGCGCCGGGGCTGCGGCCGGTGCTCGAGGTGGTCTGCACGCTGCCGCTGGTGGTGCCCCCGATCACGTTCGTGGCCGGGATCAGCACCGTGCTGCGCTGGGGGCCCGACTACCTGGCGAGCACGCCCCTCTACCAGACGATCATCGCGGTACAGAATCCGGACTTCCCGGTGGTGCTCGTGCTCGCCTACGTCGTGCTGGCGCTGCCGTTCGCCTACCGTTCGCTCGACGCGGGCCTGGGCGCGATCGACGTGCGCACGCTGTCGGAGGCGGCCAGGAACCTCGGGGCGTCGTGGCCCCACGTGCTGCTGCGGGTGATCATCCCCAACATGCGGTCGGCGATGGCCAGCGCGTCCTTCCTCACGCTGGCGCTGGTGCTCGGGGAGTTCACGATCGCCCGGCTGCTCAGCTTCCAGACCTTCCCCAACTGGATCTACCGGATCTCCGGCTCACAGGCTCAGGTGTCGGTGGCCGTCTCGGTGTTCAGCCTGCTGATCACCTGGCTGCTGCTGCTCGCCCTGTCGTCCGCCGGCGCGAGGCAAAGGAGTGGTTCATGAACGGCGCCCGGGTCGAGTTCCGCGGCCTGCGGCGGCGGTTCGGCAGCACGGTCGCGCTGGACGGGCTCGACCTCACGGTGGAGCCCGGCGAGCTGATCGCGCTGCTCGGCCCGTCGGGGTGCGGCAAGACCACCGCGCTGCGCTGCCTGGCCGGCTTCGAGCAGCCCGACGAGGGCGAGGTGCTGGTGGACGGCGCCGACATCACGCGCGTGCCGGCCAACCGGCGCGACGCCGGCATGGTCTTCCAGTCCTACAGCCTCTTCCCCAACCTCAACGCCCGGGACAACGTGGGCTTCGGCATGCGGGTGCGCAAGGTGCCCGCCGCCAAACGGCACGCCCGCGCGCAGGAACTGCTCGAACTGGTCGGCCTGCCCTCGGTCGGCGACCGCTACCCCCACCAGTTGTCCGGCGGCCAGCAGCAGCGCGTGGCGCTGGCCCGCGCGCTCGCCCTGGAGCCCAGGGTGCTGCTGCTGGACGAGCCGCTGTCGGCGCTCGACGCCAAGGTGCGGGTCACGCTGCGCGAGGAGATCCGCCGCCTGCAGCTCTCCCTCGGCATCACGACGATCTTCGTGACGCACGACCAGGAGGAGGCGCTGTCGATGGCCGACCGGGTCGCCGTGCTGCGCGACGGCCGCCTGGAGCAGGTCGCCGACCCCGCCACGCTGTACGACCGGCCGGCGACCCCGTTCGTCGCCGAGTTCGTCGGGGCGATGAACCACCTGCCCGGCCTGGTGTCGGGCGACCGGGTCACCGTCCTCGGGCAGACGCTGCCCGTGGAGGGCCAGGCGCCCGGCATCGCGCAGGCGGACGTGCTGGTGCGGCCCGAGGCCGTACTGGTCACGCCCGACGCCGAGGGCGACGGGATCGTCATGGTGTCGTCGTTCCGCGGCTCCACCGCCCGCCTGCGGGTCCGCCTGGGCGACGGCACCGAGGTGCTGGCCGACGTGCCCGGCCACGACTCGGCGCGCTTCGCGCCCGGCGCCGCCGTACGGGTCGGGCTGGTCGAGCGGCCCGTGCTCGTGTCGGCCCCTTCGGAGACCGGAGCCGCGGCGGCGGTCCCCGAACCCGATGTCGTCTAGGGAATGCCCGGCGGCGGTCCTGTTCGACATGGACGGCACGCTGGTGGACACCGAGGACCTGTGGTGGGACGCCTGCGTGGAGGTCGCGGACGGCCTGGGCTCCCCTCTCGGGGAGGCCGACCGTGAGGCGCTGTTCGGACTGTCGGTCGAGGACGCCGCCCTGCACATCACAGCCGCCCTGGACACCACCGGGGGTCCCGGGGCGCGGGCTGTCGAGGCCATGCTGACGGAGGCGTTCACCGACCGGCTCGGGAACGGGGTGACCACGCTCCCCGGCGCGGTCGCGCTGCTGGAGGCCCTGTTCGCGGCCGGGATCCCGGCCGGACTGGTCAGCGCGTCCCCACGTCCGGTGGTGGACCTGGTGCTCGAGACCGTCGGCGGGCACCGCTTCCGGCTGTCGGTGGCCGCCGGGGACAGCGCCAGGAACAAGCCGGCGCCCGATCCGTACCTGGCCGCCGCCGCGCGGCTCGGCGTCGATCCGGCCGCGTGCGTGGCGATCGAGGACAGCCCGACCGGCGTCGCCTCGGCCCGGTCCGCCGGGTGCGCCGTGATCGTGGTCGGCCCCTCAGGCGCGGTCAGCGGTGTGACGGCGGTGCCGACGCTGGAGAGCGTCGACGTGCCGCTGCTGCGCCGGCTGGTCTCCCGCGCCCCCCTGTGAGTCGGTGCCGTGAGCCGTCGCTGCAAGCCGGCGCCGGTCACTCCACGGACCTAAGTTCCCTTTGGGTATCGTCGCAGCATGCGTGCCATGAACACCATGAAGGCCGTTTGCGACGACCCCAAGGACGTCTACTCGGCCGCCTGCCCGTGCCGCAACATGCTCGACCTGCTGGCCAACAAGTGGAGCGCGCTGGCCCTGGGCGCCTTGGAGGACGGGCCGCAGCGTTTCGGCGCGCTGCGCGCCCGCCTCCAGGGCGTGAGCCCCAAGGTGCTCACCCAGACCCTGCGCCGCCTGGAGGACCACGGCCTCGTCCACCGCGACGTGTATCCGGAAGTACCGCTGCGCGTGGAATACAGCCTCACCCCGCTCGGCCGGGACGCCAACGTCCCGCTCGCCCACCTGCGGACGTGGGTGGAGCGGAACATCGACCGCTTCCCCGACCCGGACTAACCACTTCACCTGCATGGTTCCCAAAGGGAACTCGTGTCCCTTGCGGGTAACCAGGCGTCGGTGGATACCGTGCGGGTCACGCCGCCGAGCCGTACGGCCCGGCGCGGAATCAGTGACGATCGCGCAGGGGACAGACATGACTGAGAACCGGAACCGGACCATGCCCGCCGTCGCCTTCCGGCGCAGCCTTCCCGTCGACGACCCGGAAAGCCTCCTGGACGTGGAGGTGCCCGTGCCGCAACCCGGCCCGCACGATCTGCTGGTCCGGGTGGAGGCCGTCGCCGTGAACCCGGTGGACTACAAGGTGCGGCAGAACAGCGATCCGGGCGGCGAGCCGAAGGTGCTCGGCTGGGACGCCGCCGGCATCGTGGTCGCCGTGGGCGACGAGGTGGAGCTGTTCGAGGTCGGCGACGAGGTCTACTACGCCGGCGCGATCGACCGGCCCGGTGCGAACTCCCGGTTCCACGTCGTGGACGAGCGTATCGTCGGCCACAAGCCCGCCACACTGTCCTTCACCGAGGCCGCCGCGCTGCCGCTGACCGCCCTCACCGCGTGGGAGGGCCTGTTCGAGCGGCTTGGCCTGCGCGGCGACGCGCTCGACCAGACCGGAACGCTGCTGGTGACCGCGGCCGCGGGCGGCGTCGGCTCCATCGTCGTGCAGTTCGCCCGCGCCCTGACCGGGCTGACCGTGATCGGCACGGCCTCCCGGCCCGAGACGGTGGAGTTCGCCCGCCGGATGGGCGCCCACCACGTCGTGGACCACCGCGGGCCGCTGGCGAAGCAACTGGCCGAGGTCGCGCCGGGCGGTGTGGACTACGTCTTCAGCACGGCCGGCACCGACCGCAACCTCGCGGCCTACGCCGAGGCGCTCACCCCCTTCGGCCAGATCGTCGCCATCGACGACCACGACTCCCTCGACATCGGCGTGCTCAAATCGAAGAGCATCTCGTTCCACTGGGAGCTCATGTTCACCCACTCGCTGTTCCGGACTCCGCACCAGGTGAACCAGCACCGCATCCTCGATCGGGTCGCACGGCTCGTGGACGCGGGGGTCGTCACCACCACCGCCAACCGCGACCTCGGCCCGGTCAACGCCGCCAACCTCCGCGAGGCCCACCGGATCCTCGAATCGGGCACCGCGATCGGCAAGATCACCCTTACGGGCTTCTGAACAACCCTTTCCGACGGGAACAACGGACAAGGCCCGGCCGGTTGGGGACCACAGGAACCGAGCCCGAAGACAGGAGTTGCGCATGCATGCCATCGTCGTCCCCGCTTACGGTGATTCCTCGGTGCTGGAGTACGCCGAGCGGCCCGACCCCGAGCCCGGCCCCGGTGAGGTGCTGGTCGAGGTGGCGGCGACGGGCGTCAACTTCATCGACGTCTACCATCGCGAGGGCCGCTACCCGATGCCGCTCCCGCTGGTGCCCGGCAACGAGGGCGCAGGCACGGTCACGGCAGTCGGGCCCGGCGTGACCGACGTCGTGCCCGGCGACCGGGTCGCCTGGGCCAGCGTCATGGGCTCGTACGCGACCAAGGTCGTGGTCCCGGCGGAGAGGGCGGTCCGGCTGCCCGACGGGCTGTCACCCGACCTCGCCGCGGCGGTGCTGCTCCAGGGGCTGACGGCGCACTACCTGACCCACTCCACGTACGCGATCCGGTCGGGCGACGACGTGCTCGTGCACGCGGCGGCCGGCGGCATGGGCCTGCTGCTCGTCCAGATGGCCAAGCTCCGCGGCGCCCGCGTGATCGGCACGGTCTCCAGCGCCGAGAAGGAGAAGCTCGCCCGGCAGGCGGGCGCCGACGAGGTCGTCGGCTACGAGGGCTTCCCCGAGGCCGTCAAGGAGATCACCGACGGCGCCGGCGTGCACGTCGTCTACGACGGCGTCGGCGCCGCGACGTTCGACGGGTCGCTCGCGTCGCTGCGGCCGCGCGGCATGATGGCGCTGTACGGCGCGGCCAGCGGCCCCGTCCCGCCGTTCGACCCGCAGCGGCTCAACTCGGGCGGCTCGCTGTTCCTGACCCGGCCCACGCTCGCGCACTACACGGCCACCCGGGAGGAGCTGCTGTCGCGGGCGAACGACCTGCTCGGCTGGGTCGCCTCCGGCGCGCTGAAGGTGCACGTCTCCCAGCGCTACCCGCTCGCCGAGGCCCGGCGCGCCCATGACGACCTGGAGGGCAGGCGGACGACCGGCAAGTTGCTGCTGATCCCCTGAACCGCTGATCCCCTAACTGCTGATCCCTGAACCGCGGGGAACCGGCCTCAGGCCGCCATGGCGATCAGCCGCCGCGCGGCCACCGCGGCGCCGTCGGTGCGCACCTCGCTCGCGACGGCCGCGGCACGGGCGGCCACATCGGGGTGGAGGACCCGGCCGAGAGCCGCGGTCAGCGACTCGGCGCTCGGCGCGGCGGGCGGGTGCGCGATCCCGATCCCGAGGTCGCCGACCCGCCCCGCCCAGTAGTGCTGGTCGTAGTGCTGCGGCAGGACGACCTGCGGCGCCCCGGCCAGCGCCGCGACGGTCGTGGTGCCCGCGCCGCCGTGGTGGACGACGGCGGCGACCCGGGGGAAGAGCGCCTGCTGGTTGACCTCGTCGATCGACAGGCAATCGGGTTCGTCGTCCGCCGGGGACAGGCCGGCCCAGCCGCGGAGCACGATGACGCGACGTCCGAGCGCGCGGCCCGCGTCGACCGTCGTCCGGGCGATGTCCCGGGGAGCGCGAACGCTGCCGAAGCCGACGCAGACGGGCGGCTCGCCGTCGTCGAGGAACCTCTCCAGTTCCGGTGACAGCGGGCGCCGATCCGGCAGGATCCAGGCGCCCGTCTGCACGACGCCGAGGTCGGCGGGCTCGGGCCAGGGCGCAAGCGTCGGGTCTGCGGCCAGCCACGGCCGGTCGGTGAACATGTGACCACGCGTGTCCGCCACCGCGGCCAGGCCGGCCGAGGCCCGGTGGGCGTTGAGCGCGGCGCCGACGGCGCCGTTCCAGCGCCGCGCGTCCTCGTCCCAGAGCGCGCGGTTGCCGGCCGTGCCGTCCGCCGGCGCCTGCCCCCAGACGGGCACGGGCGCGTGATGCGGCGACGGCAGCGTGACCGGACAGTAGCTCACGTACACGTAGCCGATCCCCAGCCGCTCCGCCACCGAGTGCGCGGCCATCGACATGGCTCCGCCACCCACGATGACGTCGCAGCCCTCGGCCGCCGCGGGGATCGTGGCGAACTGGACCGCGACCGTGCCCTCGATCATCCGCCGGCGTTGCTCGGGCGTGGGCGGGGCCTGGACCCGTGGGGCGGCCGACGCGGTCGGGCGC
The DNA here is from genome assembly GCF_014892245.1 of Microbispora sitophila. NCBI lineage: Bacteria > Bacillati > Actinomycetota > Actinomycetes > Streptosporangiales > Streptosporangiaceae > Microbispora > Microbispora sitophila. Next base: position 113,153 of record NZ_JADBGC010000029.1, read on the forward strand.
AGCTCTGGCCCGATGGGCACGACGGGGAATCCGAGGCGCTCGATCCGGTCGCGGAAGTCGGGAGGCACGCACAGGCGGGCCTCATGGCCGAGTTCCCGCAGCTCCAAGGCCAGCGCCACCATCGGCTGGACTTCCCCTCGCGTTCCGATCGTGGACAACAGCACGCGCATGTGCACTCCCCTGTGTCGGCCCCTTGTGACGGCACGGCGACCGTGAGCGTGCTCGCGGCTCGGTACGGCGTCCGCCGCGGACCGGTCCGGCTCACGGCCCCCGATTGTGCGCCGTCACCGGGGCCTTGCCGCAAGTCCCCCCGCCGCCTGTACGGTGAAAGTGGCGGGAAGCCTCGATCAGGCCAGAGGGTGGGCCGGCCACTCCAGGAGGCGGGCCCCGAGCACGGCCGTCTCCAGCGTGAACCGCTGCGTGGGGTCGCTCGGCGAGAAGCCGGTCAGCCTCCTGATCCGCTCCAGCCGGTAGGTGATCGCCCGGGTGCTCACGCCGAGCCTGCGCGCCGCCGCCGTGTGGTTGCCCTGGGAGGCGAAGACCGCCTCCAGCGTCTCCAGCAGCGGCTCCGGCCCGCCGCGGGCGGAGGTCAGCGGCCCGAGCACGGTGGAGACGAGGTCCACGATCGCCTCCCTGTCCCGCAGCAGCACCGGGAAGACCAGCAGGTCGGCCGCCTTCAGCACCTGGGCCCGCAGGCCCAGCCGCTCGCCGAGGTCGATCGCGTTGACCGCTTCCCGATAGGAGGTGACGATGCCGCCGGGGCCCTGGTGGGGGCGGCCCACCCCCACTCGCCAGTCCGTGAGCACGGAGCGTACGTGGTGGGTGAACTCGCCGCTCGCGGCGGTCAGCGCGCCGGGGGACACGCACACCAGCAGCCCGTCGCGGACGGCGACCAGGATGTTGTGCGACCCGAACCTCGCCACCAGCGCCTGCTCGATCCTCCCGGCCAGCGGGTCGCCCGCCGCCACCGGGGTGTCCGGCCTGGCCACGGTCACGACGTACGCCCCCGCGAGCCGCAGGCCGAAGTGCTCGGCCCGCTCGGCGTCCGCCCTGCCCTGCAGCAGGTCGTCGACGAACATGCGCCGGGCCTCCTCCTCCTGCCGGAGGGCGGCCCGCTGGGCCTCCTCGTATCCCTCGATGTAGGCGGCCATCCCGCGGCGTACGGCGCCGAAGGCACCGCCGGCGGTGATCTCGGCGGCGTGCAGGCAGGCGTCGGCGAGCACCCGCAACGGGATGCCGCGCTCGGCGGCGAGGGCGCCGCACTCGCGCAGGCCGTCCATGTCGGCGCGGCCGGGCAGCCTGCCGGTGGCGGCCGACGCGGCCAGAACCGACAGGAACCCGCCGAGTAAGTCGGCGGGCACCCCGGTCGCCTCGCTCACGCGAGCGAGAACGCTGTCCATCAGACTCCTACGTCACGCCGTTCGAAGGCGAGCAGCGCCGTCATGAGGAGGACGGCCGTCGCACCCAGCAGCACAAGGTAGTCACCGTACGGCCAGCCCTGGTAAAGCGGTCTGCCGTCGAGGTAGTAGTGGACGGGCGAGATCCAGCGCAGCCAGGAGATCGCGTCGATGCTCTTGCCCATGGTCTCCACGATGTACCCGGCGACACCCCACACGCCGACCACGGCGAGCGCGACCTGCTTGCGCCCGAACGCCGCGCCCACGAACAGCGTCAGCGTCCCGAAGAACAGCACGAGCAGGAACAGCCCGGTGTGGGCGGCGAGGATGCTGCCGAACGGCACGTCCATGCCGGCGGCGGACGAGGCCCCGGCGGCGACGGCCAGCGTCACCAGCGCCACCCCGAGCAGGCCGAGCGCCAGCGCGGCCCAGCGCTCCAGAAGCAGGCGCCTGCGGTCGATCGGCAGCGTCAGCGTGAGCTCCAGCGTCTTGGCCTCCTCCGGGCCGGCGACGGCCCGGTTGCCGAGGATCGCGGCGCACATGGTGAACAGCAGCGGGCCGAGGAGCTGGTAGGCGATCGCCTGCAGGTAGCCGCGCCCGGTCGCGATGTCGGCCATGCCGCCCATGAGGTCCCTGAGCGCGCCGGGATATTTGGCGATGGCCTGCTTGCTGAACGTCTCGGGGTCGTTCATCATGCTCGCGTAGATCGAGATGTACATCCCGAGGAACGCGCACAGCCCGACCGTCCACCCGATGAGGGCGCGGCGGTACTCCCCCAGGCTCTTACGCACCAGCGTGGGCATGGCGGCCCTCCTCCTCGCTGTAGTAGGTCAGGAAGATCTCCTCGAGGTCCGGCTCCGCGCTGACCATGTGGACCACGGTGTAACGGGCCGCCGCCTTGATCAGCGCGTCGGGCCTGCCGTCGATCGTGCAGCGCAGGCTCGCCCCCTGGACGACCACGTCGCGTACGCCCGGGAGCCCCTCGAACGACTCCTTCGGGACCGGCGCGTCGAAGTGGAGCTCCACGTGCCGTACGGCCCGCTCGCGCAGCGCGGCGATGTCCTCGACCGCGACGAGGCGGCCCGCGCGCACGATGCCCACCCGGTCGGCAACGTGCTCCACCTCGGCGAGCACGTGCGACGACATCAGGATCGTGTGGCCTGCCGTGCGCGCCTCCCGGACCATGGCCAGGAACTCCTGCTGCACCAGCGGGTCGAGCCCGCTCGTCGGCTCGTCCAGGATGAGCAGGTCGGGCTCGTGCATGAACGCCTGGATGAGCCCGACCTTCTGCTTGTTGCCCTTCGACAGCTCGCCCATCCTGACGGACAGGTCCGCGTCGAGCCGCTCGGCCAGTTCGTCGATCCTGCCGCGGCTCACCCCTCCGCGTACGTCGGCGAGGAACTGGATGTAGTCGCGGGCCCGCTCCCTGCCCTCCAGGGCCAGCTCGCCCGGGAGGTAGCCGATCCGGGCGCGTACGCGCGAATCGCGGGTATCGGCGCCGAGGACGGTCGCCCGGCCGGACGTCGGCCGGATCACGTCGAGGAGCAGCCGGATCGTCGTCGTCTTGCCGGCGCCGTTGGGGCCCAGATAGCCGAAGACCTCGCCCGGCCGGATTTCGAGGGTGAGGTCCTCGAGGCCTCGTCTCGTACCGTAGAACTTCGTCAGTCCTTCGGTCTCCACCACTGCTGTCATGCCGCAATGGTGGCGCTCCCGTCAGGCGCGGGGTATGCCATCTTCCGGACACTTGCCGGTGTTGTTTGTTCCCACTTCCGGCAAAGCGGAGGTCAGGACGTGCCGCAGGTGGTGGAGCCGGGCAGGAGGTGGCGGTAGCGGGAGACCAGCCGGTAGCCCGCCTCGGCGAGCCAGCTCACCGGCGGGGTCAGCACCACCCGGCCGGCCGCGCACCAGGCCGCGCGCGGCTGCAGGGCGAGGAGCAGCGCGACGGCGCGCGCGCCGTGGGCGCGCAGCCCGTCCGGGCCCAGGAGCTGCACGGAGGCCGTGACCTCATCGCGGGTCAGGCCCACCGCGCCGAGGTCGAGGCCCTGCCACGCCCGCACGGCGGGCATGTACGGCAGGAACCGGTGCCCGGCGTTCACGCACGCCTGGCAGAAGGCGCAGTCGCCGTCGAAGACCAGCAGGACCCGGTTCTCTCCGCTTTCTCCGCCCATGCCGTCGAACCTACCAATCCTGGGGCGGATCATTCCGGTCCCGTGGTGGCGGCGCGGGCCGCCGTGACGCGCGCACCACCAGCACGGCGACCACGATCACCGCGACCGCGACGCTGAAGACGACCGCGAAGACCAGCAGCAGGACGAGCGCGCTCATCGTCGATCCCTTCGGCGGTTTCGGGTGAGGGCGAGCCGGGCGGCGACGGCCAGGCCCACCGACGCGTACGACACCGCGCGCGCCAGCCGTACGGACCTGGGGATGTCGGAGACGGCCGGACGGGGGCCGTCGCCCAGCTCCGGGCGGTGCTCCACCCGGCCGCCGTAGTCGTTGGCCCCGCCGAGGCGTACGCCGAGGGCTCCGGCGAAGGCCGCCTCGCAGCGTCCGGAGTTGGGGCTGGGATGGCGGTGCCCGTCGCGCACGAGGACGGCCGCCGCGCGGCGCGGTGAACCGCCCACCAGGCCGGCGAGGCCCGCCGTGAGCAGGGCCGTCAGCCGGGCCGGCACGTAGTTGGCCACGTCGTCCAGGCGAGCCGAGGCCCAGCCGAACCTCGCGTAGCGCGGCGACCGGTGGCCCACCATCGCGTCGAGCGTGTTCACCGCGCGGTAGCCGAGCAGGCCGGGCACGCCGAAGAGCGCGCCCCACACGAGCGGGGCGACGACGGCGTCCGAGGTGTTCTCCGCGATGGACTCGACCGTGCCCCGCGCGAGCTCCGCGGCGTCCAACCCGGACGGGTCGCGCCCGCACAGGTGCGGAAGGCGTGCGCGCGCGGCGGCCAGATCGCCGTCCCCGAGGGCCCTCGCCATCAGCGCGCCCTCCCTGCCCAGCGTCGTCCCGCCGAGCACCGCCCAGGTGGCGGCGGCGGTGACCGCGGCCCGCGCGACCGGGCTCGACCGGGTCATCCGCTCGGCGAGCAGTCCCACGGCCGTCGCCGCGCCGACGCAGGCGGTGGTGTAGGCCAACCCCGCTAACCGCGAATCGCGGTATATGCGCTTTTCGAGGGCGGCGGCCCGGCTGCCGAACGCCGCGACGGGGTGACCCCGCCGGGGATCCCCCACCGCGGCGTCGATCGCGGCCCCGGCGAGCAGCCCCGCCGCCGTGGCACCGTCCATGATCCGGATCACGCACGCATTCTGCCGTACGTGCCCATTTGTCATGAGATGGGCTCGTCGCCGAGGAGGCGGCGCTGAATCGCGTCCTCGTTGGCGTCGAGCCAGGCGGCGGCGCGTCTGATCCGCCCGCCCGCGCCGCCGTCCCACATGCGCGCCCAGCCGCCGCCGAGCGTCCTGGCCCGGTCGCGCATGAGCGCGTAGGAGCGGCCGAACCGCGTCCTGGCCGTCTCCACCAGCATGAGCCGGTCCCGCGTCGGCAGGCCGTACGCGTCGCAGAACAGCCGCACGCGGGCCGCCGCGTCCAGGGACCGCTGCAGCGGGTCGCGGTCCAGCGGATCGGCGAGCGGGGCCCAGTGCCGCAACGTGGTCACCACGTCGAACAGCCGCGTCGTCGGCCTGGCCAGGTCGAAGTCGATCAGCGCGTACGGCAGGAGTCCCGCGCCGGGCCGCTCACGGAAGACGACGTTGGCCGGGGTGACGTCGCAGTGGCCCACGAGCTCGGGAGAGTCCTCCGGCGCCGAGCCGTTCTCCCAGACGGCACCGGGAGGCGGGCCGAACGAGGCCGCCGCGTCGTGGAAGCGCCGTAGCAGCCGGGCCAGCGTGGTCAGCGCCTCGTCGCTCACCGCGTATGCCGGCAGGGGATGCGCGGGCACCACGCCCTCGACGTACGTGAGGATCGCCCTGCCCCGCTCGTCGATCCCGAGAACCCTCGGCGCCCGGTCGAACCCGGCGGACTCCAGGTGCCGCAGCAGCGCGTGGACCGACGGCGACGAGGGCCGCATCGGCCGCCGTACGGTCGCGCCCACCCGTACGACCCCCTCGGAAACGTCTCCGATGAGCGGGATCTCGCGTACGGACATGGCGATGCAGTGTAGCCGCGAGATCACTCGACCGCAGTCGGGCAGGCGAGTTCCCTTCATGCCCGTGAAAGAACATCGGGGACACCCTCGCGCGCAGGGGGCCCGGACAAGGGCCCGAGCAGCGTCGGCGCAGGCCGACCGGGCCTCCCTGACGAGCACCGCCACCGGGCTCGAAGGCCCGCCGGAGGGGTGGTCCGGCCCATGTCCGGGAAACCGGGTGTGTACCCGGTCCCCGGATCATGCAGAATTAGGCACGAGCGCCCTTAGCTCAGCTGGATAGAGCATCGGACTTCTAATCCGACGGTCGGGGGTTCGAATCCCTCAGGGCGCGCTCCTCTCATCAGCCCATCCCCGTCTGACCTGGGCTTTCCCGTGATCGGGCTGTCGCCGAGGATGCAGCCGGACGCCACCAGGTGCAGCCCCAGGCGGCCACTCCCGGAATATATCCGGAATGATCTTGGCCACGTTTCCGCAGGTCGCAAGGCGGATTCCGCCAACTTCCGGAACGATCCCGAGGCCCAGGCACGCCGAAGGGCCCGGCGGGGAACCGGGCCCTGAGTAAGGTGTGATCATGGGCGTCGACGCCGTGCTGATGCGGGTGGAACAACGAGGGTCCAGCCCCAAGAGCAGGAGGCTTACGCCCGCTGCGACGGCGTTGGATCACAATGATTCGTTCGTTCACCTCGTCGATCAGATCCGTGGGCGCAGTATGAATCCGATGCTGGAGAGGATCGACCCGTACGGAAGCGTGATCCTGACATCGGCTGAGATGCCGCAGCTCATCGAAGAGCTTGCTCGGCTTCGAGCCTTCGCCGTGACAGCCGAAGACGTCCGGGTGATCCGGGAGTTCGAGGATCTTGCCCGAGAGTGCGCAGCAAATCCCGCGCTGGAGCTTCATCTGGATGGCGACTGACAGGGTCACCCGACGAGCGCGCTCTGTATGCGCTGGTTGGCGACGTCGCGTTGGCCGTCGATGCATTTGGCGTAGACCCTGAGCATCACGTCTATGCCATGGCCGGCCCGCTCGGCGGCTTCCGGCGCGTGGACCCCTGCGTTGAGCCACAACGAGACGGCCGCGTGGCGCAGGTCGTACGGCCGAGCGGCCAGGGGCGAGGCGACCTGCTCGGGCGTGAAGGCGTAGCTCCGTGCCTCCTTCCGGACCTTGGAGTAGGCCGAGCCGGAGATGAGACCGCCCGTCCTCGTACGGAAGAGCCGTCCGTCGTCACCGACGCCGTGCCGCTCGATGTGCTCGCGGAGGATGGCGACCAGTTCTGGCGGGATCGGTACCTGCCGCGTGTCCTTCTCGCTGCGGTGCTTGAGCCCGCGATCGTCGTGGGTCTTGCCCGAGTCGGTGAAGCGCTTGTTGCCTCGCGGCCCTGCGCCCGCCCGGCGGCCGGGCGTGCGACCTGGGGGACGGTCCCGACCGCCAGCGGCTCCGGCCGCGACCGTCGCAGGTGCACACCGGCCCAACGGCACGGCAGGTCCAGAGCAGGGGCGCGGCCTAATCCATCCAGTGGAACCAGGCATCGAACACGCAGTACGGCGGATCGCCGAGAGCTGTTTCCACCCGCAACCGAGCATCCAACGGCAAGCCGAGCATCTGCACGCCGAGCAAGGCGATGCCGTGCCCATCAAGCACCTGGCCAACCTGCCGGCACTCCTCCTCCCATTCCGGCAGATCGATATCCAGGACTCGCAACAGTTCGGGCATGCTATGACCACCTGTAGCACCAGGCCCGGAGGACCGCCAGCTGCGCTTAAGGAGCACCGCCAAAGGAGCGAGCCGGCACAACGCTAGGGTCAATCCCTCAACGTCTGTCCGACCGTTCGCGGAGCGACGCATCGAACCGTCGCGCTTGGTCATGAAGACATCGACGTAGGACGCGTACCCCGAGCCGTAATGCCGGAACTCGGCATGCTCGACCATCAGCGCTGGCAGCCGATTTAGGTCGGCGACAACCGATCGGAGAAATCCCTCTACGGCGGTAGGGCCACCGGCCCATGCCCCTGCTGTACTTGCCAGCTCATCAGTCACGGCGCTTTCGAGAGCGACTGGATTTGTTGCCAGTTCCCTGCTCACCGAGTTCGCTCCTCGACGTTCGGCTCACGTCCGCTTCGTGCACAATAGCCGAGGCATCCGTCCTCCTCGCTGCTCAAGTGTCCCGGCCGTGCGCGCCGAGTCAAGGGCGCCTACGGCGTCGCTTCGCGATCAGCTTCGCCGACCCTTGACACGGCGGTCCCGTCCCGGGGGTGTTCGCCCCCGTCCTCCCGCGCGCATGGCGTACCGCCGCAGGTCGTGTGCGTGATCGTCGTGCCATTAGCGTGCCATTAACCGGGGTGGCGAGGGGGCAACCACGGTCACCTATGACCGGCTCCACGCTCAGGTCAGCGCCCCTAATGGCCGTGATCCATGCAATTCCCAAGCTGACAGCGCGGGTTCGATTCCCGTCACCCGCTCCACAGCATGAAGCCGCAGGTTTGGGACGGCTATCAGAGTAAGCCTTAGTCTTGCACAACCCGTGGCCACAGACCTCACGCGCCAGGCTCATGCCAGGTCGAACGGTGGTGCCGTGAGACGGCGCCTTCTTCGAAGTCAAGAAGGTCGAGATATTCACTCTCGTCCAACCAGGCACGAACCGTTCGATAAGAGACCTCCGGCGGCACGTTGACAGCGATCATGCCGGGGAATTCCGAGATGCCCTCCCATGCGCATCCAAACTCGGTCAACTTGTCCTGAAACTCCCCCACACGATCCCGATCGTTAACAATGATGCGAACCGCGGAGTGTCCCGACTCGCGAACCAGCCCTGCGTAGAACCAAGGACCGTCCGAGTCCTTACGGACACTCACCTCATCACCCCATGCCACACCTAACGCGAAGAATGGAGTGTTCGCGAGTTTCACGACGTGCGGATCTTCGGTCGATTCCGCCCACAGCGCCTCTGACCCGGCAGGCGGCCATCCATCCTCGTCCTGCTCCAGACAAAAGACGACCTTCACGTAGTTTTCCTCACCCACTACTGATCCTCTGCTGTCTTGACGCGTAGACGACTTGGGCCGCTCCCCACGGCGATCCCGGCGATAGTAAAGCCAACCTACGGTTGTGATCACCTTCGGCGACGACCTCAAGCGATCCAACGAGGAAGTGCGTGCCCGTTGCGTGCCCGTTCGGCCGGCGACCAGCGGGAGGGAGCGGGGACTCACGGTGACTCCACCGGCGTAGGTCCAGCTCAGAGTCTCAGAGTCTGCCCAGCTCAGAAGGCATGATCTTGAAAGACTTCCCAAGCTGACAGCGCGGGTTCGATTTCCGTCACCCGCTCCATTCTTTGAGAACACCGCCGGTCAGCCTAGGCCCACTGGCGCGGGTAGGAGCGGTTCACCGTCCAGCGAACGGCAGTCTTCACCCAGGTCCCACCACAGTTGCCCGTTCGAGGTCAGGTAGGGGTACATGCCGCGGACGCCGCATCCGAGATAAAGGGCTTGAGACACCTCGCGCAGGTGAGTGGCCAGGCTCGGATACGAATCAGAGAAGTCGCCGCAGCCGTCGTGGCCAGCCCAGCCGAGCCGGCCGCAGTCAGGCCCGGGCGGAGATCGATGATGTGCGCGACGCCGTCAGCGGTCTCCGCCCAAGGGATCCACCGGGGATGCCACCAGGGCTCGTCGTCCCAGGGCCGCCTGACGAAGCCGTCACTGTCTGACGCCGTCTCCATGTGGATCTGCCACTGCCTTGCGATGCCCGATGCCGAGAGCGGTGATTGCTGTTCCGGAAACAGGCTCATCCAATCGATCGCCCCGTCGTGGCACTTCAACGACTCTGTGAGTTCGTCGGGGAAACGCATCCCCAGCACCTGCTGAGCCGACTCCACCGCTTCCGCGGTCGCCGAAGAATTGAGCATCGCCAGAGTGACCGGCGCATGCGCCGCCAGCCAGGCGTCGATGCTGGACACCTAGTGATCGTCTCGAATCGCCGTCCTCCTGCGGTAGACAGCGACTGTGAAGAGGGGTCTCGCCCCCAATCAGCTCACCGGAATCAGCGCGCCGGCAGCTTCGGGCCGCCCCACACCGCCGCACACCCCATAGGCCGGACGACCCGGTCATGCTCAAGCCGCGGAAGTCAGCGCCTTCGCTGCCACCATGGCCACTCAGGCGAGGCGTGCGGATCCAGCGACGTCCGGGCGAGAAACCGTCTGTCCAGCGGGACGACCAAGGAGTGCAGGTAGGGCCTGGCCCATGGCGGCAAGGCCGCGAGCGCCTGTTCCAGCCTCCAGCGTGGGGCCACACCGCAGCATTCAGGGCACATGCATGTGGGTGCGATCCGGTCAGCGGTTCCGGGTATCACTGCCTGCGTCCACGCGAGCAACGCCTCCGCTACCTCGCCTGGCCGCATGATGGTGTGTTCAAGCCTGATCACTGCGGCCATCGGACGACGGCCGAGACCAGGGACCTGATGGATCGAGGCTCTATGAGTTCCACACACCGACCCATGTGCAGGAACCTGAGAAGGGCGCCTACGCGGCATAGCCCTTTCTGATCGACGTCATAGACATGATGATCGCACCCCCATGCCTCGTTGTTCCATATGCCTCAGCGCGAAACAAGCAACGCCTCCGGCGGGGGCGCTCCTGCCTTAGCCACCTTCCGACAAGCGGGCCCTAGCCATCTCCCACGGCTGCATGTCACCGCCACCGTCGGCGTCTTCCTCATACCAACCCCTGCCTGATAGCCAGGTTTCTAGCCAATTGATGAGGCTCTTGGAGTCGACGAACCAGGCGAGGTGCCAATCGTCGTTGTCGATCGGGTTCGGCTCGAAGAGCAACACGGCGCCCTCGGAACTCTGGCAGTCCACGGCGGCGTACATGCCACAGCCCCAGTCGAGGATCGGCAGGACTCCCGCAGGCCAGAAGGCTGCATCACAGGACAGCGACATCGAGCGTTCTTCAAGATAGACGCTCACTGCGGTACGCCCCTCTCCCAGAAGTGGGAAGAACTGGTAATCGGGGCCGAACCCGCCGTTGGCCACCTCGCGGTAAAGCCTGGCAAGCACCGGAGGCAGCGGGAAGCCCAGTAGCTTCTCTGCCTGAACCAGTTCCTCCACCCCCGCAGTAGGGGGCAACTTCCCTTCCACCGAGAGAGCCTTCAGCGATACCCGCCGAATGAGATCGTCTACATCTGCCACAACGAAAATCCTGTCATTCGCCTACGACACTTCCTCCGGCGCTTCCTAGGAGCTCGCTGGCTGAGGCAGCAGGCAGCATGTCCACAGGACATGGCCCTCCATCCACCTTCAGAGACACCAGCCGCGCCGCGTGCCCGTTGCGTGACCGGCCTCGGCTCCGGGGTGATCAGGGAAGCGAGGCGTGCGCGTAGCTCGGGCCGCCCCTGGGACGGATCTGAACAGCCGCAGTCCCAAGGAGCAACACGGCGAACCCGACCTGAACGACCGTGGATGTCGTTTGGGGACCTACGGATTAGATGTTCCAAGCCTGTACCTGTAGCGGTCGCCAGGAGGGGTGAACTCCATGCCGTTCTCATCGAGCGCGTTGTAGATCGTCACTTGGCCGTTCGAGAAGCCGAACCCCAGGGACACCGTCCCCCCGGCGAGATCCCTGCCTCTTCACTCCAGCAGTTCCATGGCCGAACAAGACTGCCCGACCAGCGCGGTGAGTTCATCCGGAACGTCATCTCGCCAGGCCAGGCGGAAATCCGGCCAGTCCAATGCGCGCGCCGGAGCAACGGTGTTCCAGGTGATGGAAACCTCGTCGAACTTCCAGTGGTTGATCTCAACCTGTTCGCCCTCGAAGTCCAGGAGGACCGGGCAGTCGGCGAATCATCCGTCCTCCTCGATGTCCCACACCATCAGCGCGCGGGTCAACCGCCGACCGGCGAGATGGGCGAGCCGCGGCCCGTGAGCGGCCGCGATCTCTTCGCGTCCGCTCAGCCAGCGTGGCTGATAGCCGGGGATTCCGAAGTCGAACAATCAGTGATCCTTCCGGTTCCTGCCGCTCAGGACTTGTCGGGGCAGGCGGCTTGCGTTCGCAGCAGATCCCAAGCACTACGACTTCCACGTGTCAACGTCGCTCGAATGTGGGACCAGTGGCGACGCTCGAATCTGGACCCGTTTGTCGATCTTCAGTCGTTGGTCTTGGCCGCGGGCACGCGGCCCAGGTCACGGTCTTTGAGCCGGTAGCTGTCT
>NZ_JADBGC010000003.1:0-31940 GCF_014892245.1 Microbispora sitophila
CTACTGGCTCTGGCCCGACGCTTGGTCGATGTGCTGTGGGCTCTGCTGCGCGACAACCGGGTCTTCTCCCCTGTTCCGCCGTCCCAGCTCACAGCGCTCGCCGCTTGACATGGTCATTGAGATTCCTTCGGGTCAGTTGTGCCGGCGTTTCCCACACACCGGACACGTTGGCCCTTGCCGTTGCAGCCTGACTTGAAGGTGACCTGTGAAAGACATGATCCGCAGGTCGGGAGCGTCTAGGGCCCGCGGTCAGCCGGCCGGCGCGTCGGCGAAACTCGGGGTCGGCGCCTTGACGACACCTTGCCGCTCCATCCGGTCTGGTGGGTGTCGACGACGGCGACCCCGCTCTCGAAGTCCTCGTAGCCGGCTGAGACGCCGTGACCCGGAACGGACTTCACAGCATGGTGACCGGGCCGGGTGAAGGTGAGCGTCATCAGCCCGCTTCATCGGCAGGGGTCGCCCGGAGATATTCGGGCAGCCCTTTCCCGTCACCCCCGGGTACGGACCGCTCGCCGCTTTGTCACGGTTTCCTGACGTCACGGCGCGGTATCGGGCCGCGGAACCGTCGCACCGGGGCCGTAAAGTTCTGCTGGCCGGTACTTTGCCGAATCGTGGGGAACGGGATGCCGCAGATCGCGCCGTTGCAACCGGGGGATCCGACCAGGCTCGGTCCCTTCGTGCTGTCCGGCCGTCTCGGCGAGGGCGGGCAGGGCGTGGTCTACTTCGGCCAGGACCAGGCCGGCGAGCGGGCCGCGGTCAAGCTGCTGCACGTCAAGTTCTCCGGCGACGCGACCGCCAGGTCCCGCTTCGCGCGGGAGTTGCGCGCCGCCCAGCGTGTGGCGAGCTTCTGCACCGCGCGGGTTCTCGCGGCCGACCTGCAGGGCGACACGCCGTACATCGCGAGCGAGTTCATCGACGGCCGGTCGCTGCGCGAGGCCGTCGAGGCGGACGGGCCGCTGACCGGATCGGGCCTGGAGCGGCTCGCGGTCGGCACGGCCACCGCGCTCACCGCGATCCACCAGGCGGGCATCGTCCACCGCGACTTCAAGCCCGACAACGTGCTGCTGGCCGTCGACGGCCCCCGGGTGGTGGACTTCGGCATCGCCCGCATCCTCGACTCGACCGCCACGATCACCAGCCGGGCGATCGGCACGCCCGCCTACATGGCGCCCGAGCAGATCTCCGGCGGCAAGGTCGGGCCCCCGGCCGACGTGTTCTCCTGGGCTTCCACGATCGCGTACGCCGCGACCGGTGACGTCGTGTTCGGCGGGAACTCGATCGCGGTCGTGCTCAACCGCATCCTCAACCATGACATCGACACCGGGATGCTGCCCGAGCCGCTCGGCGGGGTGGTCCGGGCGTGCCTGCGCAAGTCGCCCGACGAGCGGCCGACGGCCGACCAGATCCTGCTGCGCCTGCTGGGCCGCGCGGTGTCGGGCGACGCGTCGGCGGTCGTGCTGTCGGAGGGGGCCGCGCACGCGGCCGACCCGGACGCCACGCGCCTCGCGCGCACGAACCCGGGCCGCGCCATGGGTCCGGGTCGCACCGTGGGTCAGGGCCGCGCCATCTCGACGGGCGGGGGCTCCCTGCCGACGGGCGGCGCGTGGACCGGGAACGGTGAGCCGACCCGATCCGGCGCGCGGACCGGGACGGATGGCCACGCCGGGAACGACGTGCCGACCGGGGCGTCCCCCGCGCTCCTGTCGTCATCCGGCCCCACCGCCCCAAGGTCCGGTGGCGCGTCCGGTGGCGTCCCGCGTGGCGGCGCGGGCCACGGCGGTCACGGCGCCGCACGGCCCGGCCTGGCGGAGCCGGCGCCGGCTGGGATGGGACCGGATGGGACCGTCTCGGCTGGGATCGGCCGGGCGCGCCGCCGCCGCAGGGGCCTCGTCGGCGCACTCGCGGCCGTGCTTGCCCTCGCGGCCGCCGGGGGCGCGGTCATCGCCGCCAAGACCGGCTTCGCGTTCGGCGGCGCGACCGAGGACGGCGGCACCGGCGACGCCGTGCTCTCGCCGCGGCCGAGCCCGACGTACGCCTCGGTGTACGAGAAGGCGCGGCGGACCAAGCGGCTGACGATCGGCGTGCGGTGGGACGTGCCCGGGGTCGGCCTGGAGCAGGCGAGCGGGTTCAGCGGGTTCGACGTGGACGTCGCGACGTCCATCGCCAGGAGCCTCAACGTCCCCGCGAGCGGGATCACCTTCCGCAGGGTGGGTGTCAACGACCGGGTGCGCGCGCTGACCGACCGCACGGTGGACATGGTCGTGGCGACCTACTCCTACGACGACAACCGCGACGACGCCGTCACCTTCGCCGGGCCGTACTACAGGGCCCACGCCGACCTGCTGGTGCTCGCCGGTTCGCGGATCAAGAAGCTGGACGACCTGGCCGGACGCCGGATGTGCGCGCCCGCCGGCAGCACCACCGCCCGCCTCGTCGCGGGCAAGGTGGACGTCGAGCAGGTCCCGGTGAGCGACTATGCCGAGTGCATGAGCCTGCTGACGCGAGGCGAGGTCGACGCCGTCCCGGGGGACGACCTCATCATCGCCGGCTTCGCCAACCGGGTGGCGAGCCTGAAGCTGTCGGTGCTCGGCCTGCGGCTGACCGACCAGCGCTACGCCGTCGGCCTGCCCAGGAAGGACGTGCGCACCTGCCGGGTCGTGGAGGACGCGATCAGCCGCATGTACGGCAACGGCACGATGCGTGACCTGCTGCGCAAACACTTCGGCAACGTCGACTTCGATCCCGAACGGGACGCGCCGCCCAAGCTCGCCTGCCGGTAAGCCCTGCTGCCCATCCCCCGGCCGGGGGTCAGGCCCGGCGTTCGAGCTGGGCCATGGCGTCGTTCGCCCACTCCAGCGTGGTGCGGGTCTGCCGGATACCGAGGTCCAGGGCGAGGTTGCCGAACTTGACCCCGGACGTCCCCTCCGGGATGGGGGAGGCGTGCTTGGCCGCCCAGAGGGCCTCCAGCTCGGCCAGCTTCTGTTCCACGTACGCCTTGAGCCGCTCCAGTACGTCCAGCGCTTCGCCGGGGTCGAGCAGCGGGAGCAGGAACGCCTGCAGCGCGACCTCGTTGCGCGCCGGACCCGTCGGGTCGTGCCCGACCAGCCAGGCGCGCAGCTCCACGCGGCCCTCCGGCGTGATCGAGTAGATCTTGCGCCCGCGCGCGCCCTCCGCCTCCACCGTCACCAGCCCGTCGGCGGTCATCTTCGCCAGCTCGGGATAGATCTGGCTGTGCCCGGCCTGCCAGACGTGGGCCACCGACCTCTCGAACTTCTTGGTCAGGTCGTAGCCGCTCGCCGAGCCGTAGGCGCTCAGAAGACCGAGAAGAGCGATGCGCAGGGACATGCCCCTCACTATACCTCCGGATTGACATGTCAGTCCTTACATGTCATTTTCGACACATGCGATCCAGAAACGGACTCCTCCTGTTCGCCGTGCTCGGCGGCATGTTCCTGGCGATGCTCGACCAGACGATCGTCGGCACCGCGCTGCCGAGGATCACCACCGAGCTGGGCGGCACCGGGCTCTACACCTGGGTGGTGACCGCCTACCTCCTCACCTCGACCGTCACGGTCCCGCTGTACGGCCGGCTCTCCGACGCGTACGGGCGAAAGCCGCTCCTGCTGGTCGGGGTGGTCCTGTTCCTGCTCGGCTCGATCCTGTCCGGGGCGGCGCAGAGCATGGGGCAGCTCATCGCCTTCCGCGGCCTGCAGGGACTCGGCGCGGGCGCGCTGCTTCCGCTGTCGCTGGCGCTGGTGATCGACCTGTTCCCGCCGGAGCGCAGCGGGCGGGTGCAGGGCGCCCTCGGCGGCGTCATGGCGCTGAGCTACATCGCCGGGCCGTTCCTCGGCGGCCTGTTCACCGACCACGCGAGCTGGCGCTGGGCCTTCTACGTGAACGTCCCGATCGGCGCCGTCCTCGTGGCCATCATCGTGTGGCGGCTGCCGCACCGGCCGGGGCACGGCGGGGCGCGGCCCGACTACCTGGGCATCGCCGTCTTCAGCGCCGCGATCAGCGCCCTGCTCGTCGGCCTGACCGAGAAGGGGGTCGACGGCCACACCTGGACGAGCGGCCCGGTCGCCGGCCCGATCGGCGCGGCGCTCGCGCTGCTCGTGGTGTTCGTCCTCGTCGAGCGGCGGGCCGCGGAGCCCATCGTGCCGCTCCACCTGTTCGCGAACGGCACGTACTCGCTGGTCAACGTCGCGTCGTTCTTCACGGCGTTCTGCATGTACGCCGGAGTGGTGTTCCTTCCGCGTTACTTCCAGGAGGCGCACGGTCTGAGCGCCACCTCGTCGGGGCTGCACATCTACCCGCTGATGCTGGCGATGGTCGTGGGCAGCGCGGTCACCGGCGCCCTCATCTCGCGCACGCGCCGCTACAAGCCGTGGCTGGTGATCGCGCCGGTCTTCCTCGTCGCGGGCACGGCGCTGTGCGCGAACCTCGAGGTCGGCACCTCGACTCCGCTGCTCGTCGCCTGGATGGCGCTGATCGGGCTTGGGATGGGGCCCATGCTGTCCGGCCTCACCGTGGCGATCCAGACGGCCGTGCCACCCCGGTTCATCGGCACGGCCAGCGCGAACCTGACGTTCTTCCGGCAGATCGGCGGCTCGGTCGCGCTGGCCGTCGCGGGCACGGCGTACGGGTCGGTGGTGACGCGGGAGGCGCCCCTGCACGGGCTGCCCGCGGCCCACGCCGCCGCGACCGCGACGGTCATCCCCTGGCTGGGGGTCGTGGGCGCGGTGGTCGCCCTCCTCGCGCTCGCCCTGCTGCCTCGGGGCGGTGTGCGGCTCGACAGGCCCGCACCGCAGCAGGACCTCGTCGCTGCGGCGTGAGACGGGCGTGAGACTCCAGCTCAGCGGCGCTTCGAGCGGCGTGTCGGACGGTGCGCGGGGCACGTCCGGCACGATTGAATTGATCTCAAGCGTTCGGGGGAGCGGCAGTGGGTCGTAGGGTCGTCACGGGTTTGGTCTGTGTGTTCGTCGCCGGAGCGCCGCAACCGGCGCTCGCCTTGTCGGGGGAGGCGCCCCGGCCGGCGCCGGTGAAAGAACCGTTGAAGAATCAGTGGGGCACGGCCGACCTCTCGGTCGGCATCACCGCCTCGCCGAAGGTGGCGCAGCCGGGGCAGCCGCTGACCTACCACGTCACGGTGCACAACAAGGGCCCGGGGGACGCCGTGCTGCCGACGCTGCGGGTCGCGCTGCCCAAGGACTTCCAGATCGTCAACGTGGGTGTGGCGGAGTGTGAGCCCGGCCGGGCGCGCAACCGGGTCGTCTGCCACTCGTCCGACGACGTCCTGCCCGGCGGTTCGGGCGACATGACGATCACCGGAGTGATCGCGCCGGGCGCGCACGGCCCGCTGCGGGCGCGGGCCGACCTGAGCTCCGAGGTGCTCGACCAGGACGAGACCGACAACACGGCCGAGGCGGTGACCAGGGTCGACGAGGGGGCCGACCTGGCGATGCGGTTCCGCTCCTCGACCAGGTTCATCCGCCCGGGCCACTGGTTCTCCGTACGCGCGGAGGTGCGCAACCGGGGGCCGCGCGTCGTGCGGGACGCCTACGTGTTCTTCCAGCCGCGCGAGGCCCGGCTGCTGTCCGCAAGGGGCGGACGCTGCCGGGGGAACCGCCAGTTCGTGGGGTGCTCGCTGCCGCCGATCAGGTCGGGGTCGCGTGGGCTGCTCGAACTCGTGTTCCGGGTGCCGTCCCGGGCCTCGCACGCCGTGGCGACGATGGCCACCGTCTACTCACGCCGCTACGGCGACCGTCGCCCGGCCAACAACAAGGCCAGCGTACGGGTGGCCCTGCGCCGCGCCTGACCGGTGACGCGGGCGCCGAGGCGGACACGAGTCAGGCGGGGCATCGGGGTTCAGGCCGGCTTCGTGGAGGCGGTCCAGGCGTCGGCGACCATGTCCCGCAACGTCGCGTGGGCCGGCTTCCAGCCCAGCTCGCGCTGGATCTTCTCCGACGACGCCACCAGCACGGCCGGATCGCCGGAACGGCGCGGCGCGACGGTGATCGGGACGGGGTGCCCGGTCACCTCGCGGCAGACGTCCACGACCTCCTTGACCGAGAAGCCCGTGCCGCTGCCGAGGTTGTAGATCCGGTGCTCGCCGGGCGTGCAGGCACCCAGGGCGAGCAGGTGCGCGCGGGCGAGATCGGCGACGTGGACGTAGTCGCGGATGCACGTGCCGTCCGGAGTGGGGTAGTCGGTGCCGAAGACGCTGACCGACTCGCGCTCGCCGAGGGCGACCTTCAGGATGTTGGGGATCAGATGGGTCTCGACCGTGTGCCGCTCGCGGAACTCGCCGTACGCCCCGGCCACGTTGAAGTAGCGCAGGCTGACCGCGCCGAGGCCGTACAGCCCGGCGAAGGCGGTGAGCGCGGTGTCCACGGCGAGCTTGGACGCGCCGTAGGGGTTGCCCGGGCGGGTGGGGTCGGTCTCCAGGATGGGCGTGCGCTCCGGCTCGCCGTAGGTGGCGGCGGTGGAGGAGAACACGATCCGGTTCACCCCGGCCTGCCGCATGGCGTCGAGCAGCGCGAGCGTGCCGCCGAGATTGTGCGACCAGTACAGCCCCGGCTTCTCCACGGACTCGCCCACCAGCGACTTGGCCGCGAAGTGGAGCACGGCGTCGAACCCTTCCGACAGCACGCCGCCCGCCTCGGTGACCGACGCCTGTACGAACGCGGCTCCGGGCGGCACGGCGTCGGCGTGCCCGGTCGACAGGTCGTCGAGCACCGTGACCTCGTGCCCCTCCTCCAGGAGTTGCGCCGCCACGACGCTGCCGATGTACCCGGCTCCACCAGTAACCAGCAGCTTCACTGTTTGCTCCTGTTCAAAAGTGTTGGATTATGTACGTCCAGGGCCTAGCTTACGCGCTTCCCATGAGGAGCGGGTTAAATGCCACCAGTACCGCAATCTCAGCGAGTAACAGGAGATTGCGACGCCCGGCCTGGCCTGCCTGACACCCGAACGGACTTGATGACGTGAGCAACGTCGCGGTGACCATCGCCCTGGTCCTGATATTCATCCTGATCGGCGGTTTCTTCGCCGCGGCCGAGATGGCGATGGTCTCGCTGCGGGAGAGCCAGATCCGCCGCCTGAGCCGCGACGAGGGACGCCGCGGCGCGCGGGTGCAGAAGCTCGCCCGCGACCCCAACCGCTTCCTTTCCGCCATCCAGGTCGGGGTGACCGTGGCGACCGTGCTGTCGGCCGCGCTCGGCGCCGACGCGCTGGGCCCGCGGTTCGCCCCGGTCCTGCAGCAGTGGGGCCTGCGGCCGAGCGTGGCCGCGCCCGTCGCGTTCGTGGCCGTCACACTGGCCATCTCGTATGTGACCCTGGTCCTCGGCGAGCTGGCGCCCAAGCGGCTCGGCCGGCAGCGGGCGGAGAGCCTGTCGCTCGTGACCGCCCCGCTGCTCGACCGGATCGCGACGCTGTCGAGGCCGGTGATCTGGCTCCTGTCCAAGTCGACGAACGGCGTCGTACGGCTGCTCGGCGGCAACCCGTCCGCCGACAGGGCGGCCATGACCACCGAGGAACTGCGCGACATGGTGGTGGGCCACACGGACCTCACCCAGGACGAGCGCGACGTGATCGCCGAGGTGTTCGCGGCGGGCAAGCGGCAGCTCAGGGAGGTCATGCTGCCTCGCACGGAGGTCGAGTTCATGGCGGCCGACACCCCGCTCGCCGAGGCCGCCGTGCTCGCGGCGGCCATGCCGCACTCCCGGTTCCCCGTCTACCGCGACACCTATGACGACGTCATCGGGTTCGTCCACGTGCGGGACCTGCTCGATCCCGTACGCACCGGGCGGCTGGAGCCGATCAGCGAGGTCGTGCCGATCCGCCCGGTCAAGCTCGTTCCGGCGAGCAAGCGGGTCCTCGCCACGCTCGCGGAGATGCGCGACGAGGGCCACCACCTCGCCATCGTGGTGGACGAGTACGGCGGCACCGACGGCATCGTGACGCTGGAGGATCTGGTCGAGGAGCTCGTCGGCGACATCCGCGACGAGTACGACGAGAGCGGCGACGCCGTACGCGTGATCGCCGGAGACATGGAGGTCGAGGGGCTGGTCAACCTGGACGAGTTCCACACGCAGACGGGCGTGCGGCTGCCCAGCGGGCCGTACGAGACCCTGGGCGGATACGTCATGGCCTTCCTCGGTCACCTGCCCCAGCGCGGCGAGGTCGCCGAGGCGCCGGGCGTCACGCTGACCGTGACGGAGATGGACGGCCGCCGCGTCTCCCGTGTCCGCGTCACCCGCAATCCTCCCGAAGACGCGGCGCCGGCGGCGCCCGCGGCGGCCGGCTGAGCGGCGGGTGTGCGCTGGACCGATGCGGGAGGCTCGCCGTGCTTTCATGCCGGCACCCGGGGAAAGGCGCCCGGCGGGGACGAGCCCGCGCCCCGGGCCGCGTCTGTCGCGGGCAGCCCGCGACTCCTGACAGAATTGCCGTATGGCTCTTGCTCGCGTCCTGTCCGGTATCCAGCCCACCGCCGACTCGTTCCACCTGGGCAACTATCTCGGCGCGATCCGCCAGTACGTCGCGTTGCAGGACACCCATGAGGCCTTCTTCTTCATCGCCGACCTGCACGCGCTGACCGTCGCGCCCAAGCCCGAGGAACTGCGCCGGCGCACCAGGATCGCCGCCGCCCAGCTGTTCGGCGCGGGGCTCGACCCGGAGCGCGCCGCGGTCTTCGCGCAGAGCCATGTGCGCGAGCACAGCGAGCTCGCCTGGTATCTGATCTGCCAGACCGGCATGGGCGAGGCCGGGCGGATGACGCAGTTCAAGGACAAGTCCGCGCGCTACGGCGAGAGCTCGGCCAGCGTGGGCCTGTTCACCTACCCGATCCTCCAGGCGGCCGACATCCTGATCTACCAGGCCGACCAGGTGCCGGTCGGGGTGGACCAGAAGCAGCACCTGGAGCTCAGCCGCGACCTCGCGCAGCGCTTCAACAGCCGCTACGGCCAGACGTTCAAGGTGCCGAGCCCGTACATCCTCAAGGAGGTCGAGAAGATCACCGACCTCCAGGACCCGACCGCCAAGATGTCCAAGTCGTCGTCGAGCCCGCAGGGCATCCTCGACGTGCTGGAGGAGCCGAACGCCCTGCGCAAGAAGATCATGCGCGCGGTGACCGACACCGGCAGCGACGTCGTCGCCGACGAGGAGAACAAGCCGGGCGTCACCAACCTGCTGCGGATCCTGTCCGCGCTGACCGGCACGCCGATCCCCGAGCTGGAGACGCGGTTCGCCGGGCAGGGGTACGGCACCTTCAAGAAGGAGGTCGCCGAGGCCGTCGTCGAGACGTTCTCCCCGATCCGGGAGCGTACGGAGAAGCTGCTGGCCGACGAGGCCGAGCTCGACCGGATGCTGGTCGCGGGCGCCGCCCGGGCCCGCAAGGTGGCCCGCGAGACGATGGAGCAGGTCCGCGAGCGCCTCGGCCTGCTCCCCACGTCGCACTTCGAGTGAACCGCGCCTGAGACCGCGGCCCCGGGCCGCGGTCGCCGCGCGCATCGAGACGCCTTCTCCGGGTACACAATGCCGATGGGGATGGCGATGGTCGACCAGGTCACGCGGCGTGTCGACGAAGTCAGGGCGTGGGGCCGGATGTGGATCGAGCGTGACCGGATCCGCTTCCCCTGGCTCGACCACCTCATCCGGACCGTGCAGCGCTACCAGGTGCAGACGGGGGACCGGCTGGCGGGCGCCATCACCTACTTCGCCTTCCTGTCGTTCTTCCCGCTGATCGCGCTGGCGTTCGCCCTGTTCGGGTATGTCGTGACGATCCGCCCGGACGCGCTCGCCACGCTCACCGAGGCGATCAACAGCCAGCTTCCCGGCCTCGCCGGGCAGCTCCACATCGACCAGCTCGCCGGGGCCCGGGGCCGGGCCGGGCTGATCGGTCTGCTCGGCCTGCTGTACGCCGGGCTGGGCGCGATGGACGCCCTGCGCGGGGCCCTGCGCACCGTCTGGATGACCTGCGAGCCGCCGCTCAACTACTTCGTCGGCAAGCTCCGCGACCTCGTCGCGCTCGTGCTCATGGGCCTCGCCATGCTGGTCTCGGTGATCGCGAGCGGGTTCGCCACCGGGGCCACGAGCACGGTCGCCGGATGGCTCGGCCTGGGCTCCTCGCCGCTGGCCGGCTTCGGGGTCTGGCTCGCCGGGATCGCCGCGAGCCTCGTCGCCGACCTGCTGCTCTTCCTGGTCATCCTCGGCTGGCTGGCCAAGCCGTCGCAGCCGTTCGTCGTCGTGCTCAAGGGCGCGCTGCTGGGCGCGGTCGGCTTCGGCGTGCTGAAGCAGCTCGCGGCGTTGATCCTGTCCGGCACCCTGCGCAACCCGGTGTACGGCACGTTCGCGGTGGTCGTGGGACTGCTGCTGTGGATCAACCTGTCGGCCCGGGTGATCCTCTATGCCGCCGCGTGGACGGCGACGGCCACGCTCGGCCCGCCGCCGGAGCCCACTCCGCTTCCGTCGCCCGCGACCACGCCCACGACCGGCCCCGCCTGACCGCACGCCTTCAACGCGGGCGCAACCCGTTGAGCGCGGTCTCCACGACGGTGTCGGCGTACTCGGGGGTCAGCGGGCCGCTGCGCTGGAGCCACCGGTTGAGCAGCGGGCCCCACAGCATCTCGATCGCGACGTCCAGGTCCAGGTCGCCGGACAGTTGCCCGGCTCGCTGCGCGCTGCGCAGCCGCTGCTTCTTCAGCTCCTTCATCGGCCCGTCGAGGCGTTCCGCGTAGGCCGCGGCGAGCGCGGGGTCGTGCAGGATCTCCGTGTTGAGCGCGCGCATCGGCTCGTCGTATCGCGGGTCGTTCAGCTCGGCGACCGTGGCGCGCAGGACCGCCTTGAGGTCGGCGTCCAGGTCGCCGGTGTCGGGCAGCGCGGGCGAGCCGCCGGTCCCCTCGGAGAGCATGAGGAACGCGTCGAAGAGCACCGCTCCCTTGGAGGGCCACCAGCGGTAGATGGTCTGCTTGCCGACCCCGGCCCGGGCGGCGATCCCCTCGATGCTCAGCTTCGCATAGCCGACCTCGCCGACGAGTTCGAACGCCGCGCTGAGGATGGCCCGACGTGAGGCCTCGCTGCGGCGCCTGGTGCCGGGAGCCGTCCCGTGCTGTGCCGTCATGCGGCAGAACCTACCAAAAGCGAGACGAGACGATCCGTCTTGACATGGATCCGATGCGACGCCACTATTGGCCAAGCGAGACGATACGTCTCGTTCAGTATCGTTGAGCTGATTGGGAGCCGCCATGCGTACGACGACCGCCGATTCGGGACGGGTCTGGTTCATCACCGGTGCGGGGCGGGGTCTCGGCCGGGCGTTCACCGAGGCCGCGCTCGACAACGGCGACAGGGTGGTCGCCGCGACCAGGACCGTCGCGCCCCTTCAGGGCCTGGCCGCCGAACATGAGGACAGGCTGCTCGTGCTCCCCCTGGACGTCACCGACCGCGCGGCGGTCTTCGCCGCGGTCGCCCGGGCGACCGAGCGCTTCGGCCGGCTCGACGTCGTGGTGAACAACGCCGGGATCATGTCCATGGGGATGATCGAGGAGTTCACCGAGGCCGAGGCCCGGGCCCAGATGGAGACCAACTTCTTCGGCGCGCTGTGGGTCAGCCAGGCCGTCCTGCCCTTCCTACGCGCTCAGGGGGCCGGGCACATCGTGCAGATCTCCAGCATCGGAGCGCTCGGGGGCTTCCCCACCACGGGGCTGTACAGCGCGAGCAAGTTCGCCTTGGAAGGCATGAGCGAGGCCCTGGCGATGGAGGCCGCGCGGTTCGGGGTGACGCTCACCATCGTCGAGCCCGGCGGCTACTGGACCGACCTGTACACCGGCATGACCACGACCACGCCGATGCCCGACTACGCACCCCTGCGGGCGGAGCTGGAGAAGCAGTGGGCGGAGGGGTCGGTGGACAGCGATCCCCGGCTGGCCGCCGAGGCCGTGCTGAAGCTCGTCGGCAGCGACGAGCCGCCGCTGCGGCTGCTGCTGGGCGGCACGGCCTACGACCTGGCCTTCGACGTCTCACGCCGGCGGATGGAGACCTGGGCCCGCTGGGAGGAGGTCAGCCGCGCCGCCGAGCACGCCATCCCCGCCCCGCCCGGTCGCTAGCCGTCGGAGTCGCCGGGCGTCTTCCGGCGCCGGCGCAGGCCGTACGCGCCGAGGGCGAGGACCACGAGGGCGCCGCCGCCGATCAGCAGGGGGGTGGTCGCGCCCGAACCCTTCGAGGAGTCATCCCCGCGCGCCTTGGCCGCGCCCGCGTCGGCCGTGCCCGGCGTCGGAGAGGGCCGTACGGCCAGGGGGGAGGAGGAGGGCTTGGGGGGCGCGGGCGCGACCAACTGGCCCACGGGGGCCGCCTTGCCCCTCGCGGAGAAGCCCCAGTCGAGCAGCTTGGCGACCTCCTCCCAGAAACCGCCGGGGTGATGCATGATCACGACGAGGATCGTGTGGCCGTCACGCCGGGCCGCGCCCACGAAGCTGCCCAGGGCCTTGGACGTCCAGCCGTTCTTCACGCCGAGCATGCCCTTGTAGCTGCCCAGGAGCCGGTTGTGGTTGGCCATCTCGTAGTAGGCGGGCGGGGGAGACTCGCTGGCCTCGGAGTCGTCGCGGCGCTTCTTCTTTTTCTTCTTGAAGTAGTCCTTGGGCGCGGGGAACTTGGCGACCTTCGTGCTGATGTACTCGCGGAAGTCCGGGATCGCCAGCCCGGCCCGCGCGATCAGGGCGAGGTCGTAGGCCGAGCTGCGCTGGCCCGGGGCGTCCAGGCCGTTCGGCGTCTTGGCCACCGTGTCGTACGCCTGGAGCTTGCGCGCCTCATTGTTCATGTCGGCGAGGGTCTTCTTCAGGCCGCCGTTCGCCTCGGCGAGCGCGACCGCGGCGTCGTTGGCGGAGACCATGAGGAGCGCCCGCATGAGATCGTCGATCTTGTAGATCGGCTCGGGGACGATGCCGACGGCGCTGCCCTCCACGTTGCACGCCTCGTCGCTCGGCTTGACCTTGCGGTTCTTGTCGAGCTTGGGGATCAGCGTCACGGCCGTCAGCGTCTTGAGCGTGCTCGCGGGCAGGTAGTGCCCGTGCGGGTCCTTGGCCGCGAGCACCGCGCCGGTGTCGGCGTCGGCCACGACGTACGCGCTGGCCTCGGTCTTGGGCGGGGCTTTGATCCCGGCGGGCGCGATGATCCCGTGGCCGGCGAGCAAATCCCCGCCTACGGTTCCGTTCCCGGTCACCGCCGTGCCGGTCTCCTCCGGCGCCAGTTCCGGCACAGTCCGCGCGCCCGCGGTGGGAGGGGCGCAGAGCAGCGCCGTCGTCAGCACCCCCGCCGTCGTCACGGTCGCGGCGAGAGCCCGCAGGTTCGTCCCCATAGCTCGCTCAGCCTAGCCTCGACTGCCTTCGCATGAAGCGACATATGCCCCATATGCCACAGGGCCACGCAGGTGGCCGCCGATACTGTGAGGATGACGAGACGTGTATCGATCTTTCTCGTGGCACTCGCCGCCTTCATGATCTTCGAATGGATCAACCTCGGCTTCAACCTCGCCGACGGGCACGAGACTTCCTTCTACGTCGTCCACGGCGTACTCATCGCGGTGAACATCCTCCTGGCACTGGCGCTCGGGGCGGTCGGCGTGCGGGGATGGATGAAGGGTAGGGCCTGAGCCTGGAACGACCTTGTCCGCTGTGACCTGAGTGTCCACAGGGACCGAACGTGATGGAGGCAAGCTTTGGCGATCGACTTCAATCCCTCGCGTGGCGCGACGCTCGGCGTGGAGTGGGAGCTTCAGCTCGTCGACCGGCATACGCGTCATCTCCGCCAGGACGCGAAGGAGGTGCTCGCCGCGGTTCCCGACCTCAGTGAGGGGCAGCGGCCCAAGGCCATGCACGAACTCATGCAGTCGCAGGTCGAGATCGTCACCGACGTCTGCCACACGGTGGCCGAGGCGGTTCAGGACCTGAAGAAGAGCATCGGCCGGCTGACCGAGGCCGTCGAGCCGCGCGGCATCGCGCTCGCCTGCACGGGGACCCACGCGATCAGCGACTGGCGCGACGCGGTCTACGCGCCCAGCCAGCGCTACGTGGAGCTGGTCGAGGAGATGCAGTGGCTCGCCTGGCGGATCCAGACGTTCGGCGTGCACGTCCACGTGGGCGTCAAGGAGCGGGACAAGGTCATTCCGATCGTCAACGCCCTCGCGGCGTACCTGCCGCACTTCCTCGCGCTCACCTCCTCCAGCCCCTACTGGGGCGGGCAGGACACCGGGCTGGCGTCGAGCCGGGCCATCGTCTTCGGCTCGCTGCCCACGGCCGGGCCGCCGCACCTGCTGGCCGACTGGGCCGAGTTCGAGGAGTACATGGACACGCTGCTGCGGGCGGGCACGATCCGCAGCATCAAGGAGGTGTGGTGGGACATCCGGCCGCATCCCGACTTCGGCACGATCGAGATCCGGATGTTCGACGGGATCCCGACGCCGCGCGAGGTGGGCATGGTGACCGCGCTGTCCCAGTGCCTCGTGCAGCAGTTCGATCAGCAGATCGACCGGGGGTACAAGCTGCCGCATCCGGCGGCGTGGGTGGTGCGCGACAACAAGTGGCGCGCCACGCGCTACGGCCTCGACGCGGACGTCATCACCGACGACCATGGCTCCACGGCGCCGATGCGCGACGTATTGTATGAACTTCAGCGTGAACTCGAACCCGTCGCCGAGCGGCTCGGCTGTGCCGACGAACTGGCGGTCGTGACCGAGGTGCTGGAGCAGGGGAGCTCATCCGAGCGCCAGCGGGCGATCCTCGCCGACGGAGGGACCCTCCAGGACGTGGTCGACGCCACGGTCGTCGAGCTCGCCGAGGACAGGTTCGTCACCTCGAACCCTAACCGCGAGATCGGACAAACAGGCACCTGACGGGGTAGGCCTGATATGTCCGGCAACAGCGCCTCAGTTCTGACAACGTGCGGAGGCCGGTGTAAATACTGGGCAATCCGCCGTATCGGAGGGTCGCGGCATGGAAGGATTGTGAATGAAGGGTCGGTGGAGGCGAGACACGCCCGCTCGACCCTTTTGGGCTTTTTCGTGACTTTTCATGATCATATGGACGATCCGGCGATCCGTGGCGGGACGGCTCGCCGGAGGAGGGAAGACCCGTGGCCACCTCATCGAAGCTCGCAACGCCGGACGCGGCCGTGCCGGGAAGCAACGACCTGGCCGGGCAACTGGCGGAATTCCTTCGCGGGCACAACGATGAGCTGATCGAGTTCCGGCGCGACGTACACGCGCACCCGGAGATCGCCTTCAGCGAGCATCGCACGACCGAGAAGATCGCTGAGCGGCTGACGGACGCCGGGCTCACCCCGCACCCGCTGTCGCGCGGAACCGGCCTGTGGGTGGACCTCGGCCGCGACGAGGGCCCCACGGTCGCCCTGCGCGCGGACATCGACGCGCTGCCGATGGAGGACGAGAAGGACGTCCCCTACCGCTCCACGAACCCGAACGCGTGCCACGCCTGCGGCCACGACGTGCACACGGCGATCGTCGTCGGCGCCGGGCTGTTCCTGGCGTCGCAGGCCGACGCGGGAGCGCTCCCCGGCCGGGTACGGCTGATCTTCCAGCCCGCCGAGGAGGTCGCGGGCGGCGCGCTGGAGGTCATGCGCGACGGCGGCCTCACCGAGGTCGACCGCATCTTCGCGGTGCACTGCGACCCGCGCCTCGACGTCGGGCACGTCGGCCTGCGGACCGGCCCGATCACCGGGTCCTGCGACAGCCTGCAGATCAAGGTCGCGGGCCCTGGCGGGCACACCGCCCGGCCGCACCTGACCGTGGACCTCGTCTACGCGCTCAGCAAGATCGTCACCGAGTTGCCGGCCGCGCTGTCGCGCCGCGTGGACCCCCGATCCAGCCTCAGCCTCGTGTGGGGCCAGATCTCCGCCGGGTCCGTGGCCAACGCGATCCCGGACGTCGGCCTCGCCCAGGGCACGGTCAGGTCGCTCGACGAGGATGCCTGGCACCAGGCCCCCGACCTGGTCAAGGCACTGCTCGACTCGGTCGCCGGCGCGTACGGCGTGGACGCCGAGATCGACTACAGGCGCGGCACGCCGCCCACGGTGAACGAGGCCACCAGCATCCAGATGCTGCACGACGCGGTCACCCAGATCATCGGCGAGGGGGCGGCCGTGCCCACGCCGCAGAGCCTCGGCGGCGAGGACTTCTCCTGGTACCTCGAGTCGGTGCCCGGCGCGCTCGCCCGGCTGGGCACCCGGCCGCCGGGGGTCGTCGACGAGGTCGACATCCACCGGCCGCTGTTCGACGTGGACGAGCGGGCGATCGGGATCGGCGTCAAGGTTCTCGCCGCCACCGCGCTGACCGCGCTGTGGGGCGGCGCCCGCTGAACAGCCCCTGAGCCGCACGCCGTCGTGCCCGACGTCTCCCCCCTGCGTCCCGAGGATCCCCCGCGCCTCGGGGACTACCGCCTCGACGGCCGCCTGGGTGTGGGCGGCCAGGGGGTCGTCTTCCTCGGCGCCGGCGCGTCGGGCGGGCCGGTGGCAGTGAAGCTCCTGCACGCCCGGGTCGACGGCACCTCCGCCCGGCGCGCCTTCGCCCGTGAGATCGAGGCGGTGCGCCGGGTCGCGCCCTTCTGCACCGCCCAGGTCCTCGACGCCGACCTCGACGGCGACCGGCCGTACATCGTGAGCGAGTACGTCGACGGCCCGTCGCTGCGCGAGCACGTGACGGCGGCGGGCCCGCGGACGGGCGGCGACCTGGACCGGGTCGCCGTGGGGACGGCCACCGCGCTGGCCGCGATCCACCGGGCGGGTGTCGTCCACCGCGACTTCAAGCCGGGCAACGTGCTCCTCGGCTCGGACGGGCTGCGGGTCGTCGACTTCGGCATCTCCCGGCTCGCCGACGCCACCGCGACGACCGGGAATCCGGTCGGCACCCCGGCCTACATCGCGCCGGAGCAGCTCGAGGGGCGACCGGCCGGGCCGGCGGCGGACGTGTTCTGCTGGGCGCTCACACTCGTCTACGCGGCGAGCGGACGGCACGCCTACACCGGTGACACGTACGCGGCCGTCATGGCCCGCATCCTGTACGGCACGCCCGACCTGGGGCCGCTCACCGGTCTGCTGAAGGACCTCGTCATGGCGTGCCTGGCCGCGGAGCCCGCCGACCGGCCGGACGCCGGACAGGTGCTGAGCGCCCTGCTCGACCGACCCACGGGGCGGCCGAGTCCGGCGGCGCCTGGTTCCGCCGCTCCTGGTCCCATCGCTTCCGAATCCGTCACGCGGCCATGGCACGAGCAGGAGCCGCGTCGATTCCGGGTGCGGCCCGGGGAGCGGGCCGACGCCGAGCAGGCCGGACCAGAGCAGGCCAGATCAGAGCAGGCCAGACCAGAGCAGGCCAGACCAGAGCAGGCCGAACCCGAGCGAACCGGCGACCGGCCGGCGGAGCACGGCGGGACCGGCGTGACCGCTGCGACCGGTGGGCGGCGTCGCGGGCGAGCGCGCGCGGTCGCGCCGGCCGCCTTACTCGCCGTCCTCGTCGCGGCCGGTGTCGCGGCGGGCGTCGCGTGGGTGCTGACGGCCCGCGAAGGCGGGCGCCCCGGCGGTACGTGGACGGGTGTCGCACACTACCCCTCGGCCGACCGGGTCTTCCCGGTCGAAATCCATCTGACCGGCGCGGCGCGGATGAGGTGGGGCGCCGACCTGCACTGCTCCGGCCGTCTCACCCCCGCGAGCGGGTCGGGCGAGGTGCTCGTGCTGACCCTCGACCAGGTGAAGGGCGACGCCTGTTATCCCGGAAGCGTCTCGATCACCTGGCGGGGCGAGAGCGCGGCCGACTTCGCGGTGACGCGCGAAGGGGAACAGGCCGTTCGATACTCGGGATCTCTTACCCGCACGAATTAACTCAAATGGGATAAATCTGTCAGAGCGTTTGCGTGGCGCGTTCTCCCGCGCGCCCAGCGGGTATCGCGGACCGTGGGACCACCAGCGGTTTGGAGATCCGATTGCGGGCGTTCCGTACGGTGACGGCGGGCGTCGTCGCCGTCGCCGTGACCGCCGTCGCGGGATGCGGCGGCAGGGTGGAGACCGCGTCGCCGCCCACCGTTCCGCTGCGGGTCGGGCTCGTCTACGACATCGGCGGACGGGGCGACAAGTCGTACAACGACGCCGCGGCCGCCGGAGTCGACGAGGCCAAGCGCAACCTGAGCGGCATGCGGGTGCGGGAGGTCGCGGCCGCGCCGGGCGAGCCCGCCGCCCGGAAGGTGGAGCGGGTGCGGGCGCTCGCCGAGGCCGGCTACGACCCGATCATCGCCGTCGGCTACTCGTACGCGCCGGCGCTGGCGAGCATCGCCCCGAAGTTCCGCAGAACACGGTTCGCGATCGTGGACGAGCCGACGGTGTCCGGTCCCAACATCACGAACCTGCTGTTCGCCTCGGAGCAGGGCTCGTTCCTGATGGGTGCGGTGGCGGCGATGAAGTCGCGCACCGGCGACGTCGGCTTGGTCGGGGGCAACCGGTCGCCGCTGGTCAGGAAGTTCGAGGCCGGCTACGTCCAGGGCGTGAAACACGTGAACCCGCGGGCGCGGATCAGGATCGCCTACCTCACGGGCCCGCAGGACCTGAGCGGCTTCGAACGGCCGGACAAGGCGCGGCAGGCCGCCCGGCGCATGTACCGGGCGGGCGCCGACGTGGTCTACCAGGTGGCCGGGGCCTCGGGGGCCGGGGTGTTCCGCGCGGCGAAGAAGGCCGGAGCGTGGGCCATCGGCGTCGACTACGACCAGGCCAAGAGCGCCGACCCGGCCGTGCGCCACGTGATCCTCACCTCGATGATCAAAAGGATCGACGTCGCGGTCTACGACTACCTCGCCGACGTCGTCGACCACACCGTCACCAGCGGCCGCGTCGTGTACGACCTGAAGCTCGGCGGCGTCGACTACACCCTCACCGGCGGCCACATCACCGACATCCAGCCGCGCCTGGAGCAGCTCAAGCAGGAGATCATCCACGGCAGGGTCAAGGTTTCCCCAGGCTGACACCCTGGTCACGGTGCGGACTGGGCTCAATAACGGACATGTTGCGGACTGGTGTGCGGGTTTGGTCTATGCAGGTCAAACAACTATCTTCCGTGCAGGGTTGCCGTGCGTTCCTGCGTGCGTGCGACGAGAGTCAGACGGGCGGGGAACGGAAGGGGAGTCACGACCTTGCTCCACAATCGAATCAGCAGACTGGCCGCCGCCACCGCGGGCGGAGCCTTGCTCATGGCCGCAGCCGCGTGTGGGGGTGGCGGCGACGACACCGCCACGACCGAGGCCTCGGCCGGCGCGTCCTCCGCGCCCGCCGCCTCGCAGATCAAGGTCGGCCTGGCGTACGACATCGGTGGCCGCGGCGACGGTTCCTTCAACGACGCGGCCGCGGCCGGCCTGGACAAGGCCGAGTCGGAGCTCAAGGTCCAGAAGAAGGAACTCGAGGCGACCGCGGGCGAGACCGACGCCCAGAAGGAGGAGCGGCTGCGCCTGCTCGCCTCCGGGGGCTACAACCCGGTCATCGCGGTGGGCTTCGCGTACTCCGGCTCCGTGGCGAAGGTCGCCAAGGAGTTCCCCGACGTCAAGTTCGCCATCGTGGACGACGACGCCGCCAAGGGCGACAACATCACGAACCTGATGTTCGCCGAGGAGCAGGGGTCGTTCCTCGTCGGGGCCGCGGCGGCGCTCAAGTCCGAGAAGGGCAACGTCGGCTTCGTGGGCGGCGTCGACGTGCCGCTGATCCACAAGTTCGAGGCGGGCTTCGAGGCCGGTGCGAAGGCCGTCAAGCCGGACATCAAGATCCAGAGCAAGTACCTCACCCAGCCCCCGGACTTCGGCGGCTTCGGTGACCCGGCCAAGGGCAAGACGGCCGCGCAGGGCATGTACGACGCCGGCGCGGACGTGGTCTACCAGGCGGCCGGCGGTTCGGGCGCGGGCGTCTTCGAGGCGGCCAAGGCCGCGAACGCGATGGCGATCGGCGTCGACTCCGACCAGGCGGCGCTCCCGGCGTACGCCGACTTCAAGGACGTGATCATCACCTCGATGATCAAGAAGGTCGACGTGGCGGTCTTCGACTTCCTGAAGAACTACACCACCGGCGCGGTCAAGTCGGGCCCGTCGGTCTACGACCTCAAGGCGGGCGGCGTGGACTACTCCACGACCGGCGGCAAGATCGACGACATCAAGTCGAAGATCGACGAGTACAAGCAGAAGATCATCAACGGCGAGATCACGGTCCCGACGTCCTGACCTGCGTAATCGAGGGGCCCGGAGGCACCCGCCCCGGGCCCTTTGCTCTACTCTCACTATCACTTGACCGTCACCGGGCACTCCGCGAGGAGGAGGCCGACATTACCGCCGCGACCGTTACGGAACCCGCAGTAGAACTCACCGGGATCACCAAGAGGTTCCCGGGAGTCGTCGCCAACAGCGACATCCACCTCCGCGTCGCCAAAGGGCACATCCACGCCATCGTCGGCGAGAACGGCGCGGGGAAGTCCACGCTGATGAAGATCCTGTACGGGATGCAGCGCCCCGACGAGGGCGTGATCCGCGTCAACGGGTCGCCCGTGGGCTTCCACACCCCCGCGGACGCCATCGACGCCGGCATCGGCATGGTCCACCAGCACTTCATGCTGGCCGACAACCTGACCGTGCTGGAGAACGTGGTTCTGGGCAGCGAGCCGCGCCGCGGCGGCCTCGCCCTCGACTTCGCCGCCGCGCGTAAGAAGATCAAGGAGATCTCCGACGCGTACGGCCTGGGCGTGCGGCCGGACGTGCCGGTGGAGGACCTGGGGGTCGGCGACCGCCAGCGGGTGGAGATCCTGAAGGTGCTCTACCGGGGCGCCCGCATCCTGATCCTGGACGAGCCGACCGCCGTGCTCGTGCCCCACGAGGT
This sequence comes from Microbispora sitophila, assembly GCF_014892245.1. Lineage (NCBI taxonomy): Bacteria > Bacillati > Actinomycetota > Actinomycetes > Streptosporangiales > Streptosporangiaceae > Microbispora > Microbispora sitophila. The sequence continues at coordinate 20,896 of NZ_JADBGC010000003.1, forward strand.
GGACGAGCTGTTCGACAACCTGCGCGGCCTGGTCCGCGAGGGGCTGACGATCCTGTTCATCTCCCACAAGCTGGACGAGGTCCTGCGGGTGGCCGACGAGATCACCGTGATCCGGCGCGGCACCACCGTGGCGACCGTGAATCCCAAGGACGTCACCTCCCGCAAGCTCGCCGAGCTCATGGTCGGCAGCGAGCTGCCCAGCCCCGAGACCCGCGAGTCGACCGTCACCGACGTCGTCGCCCTGTCCGTACGCGACCTGACCGTGCGCACCGGCGACGGGCGGCCGGTGGTCGAGAACGTGAGCTTCGACATCCACAAGGGCGAGGTGCTCGGCATCGCGGGCGTCGAGGGCAACGGCCAGGCGGAGCTCGTCGAGGCGATCATGGGTATGCGCCCCTGCGAGGCGGGCGCGCTCACGCTCGCCGGCGCCGACATCTCCCAGTGGTCGACCCTCAGACGGCGCGCGGGCGGCATCGGCTACATCCCCGAGGACCGCCACCGGCACGGCCTGCTGCTGGAGTCGCCGCTCTGGGAGAACCGCATCCTCGGTCACCAGACCCGCCGGCCCAACGTCAAGGGCCCGTGGATCGACCGCGCGGGCGCGCGGGCCGACACGCGGCGCATCGTCGAGGAGTACGACGTGCGCACCCCCGGCATCGACGTGGACGCGGCCACGCTGTCCGGCGGCAACCAGCAGAAGCTGATCGTCGGGCGGGAGATGAGCGGCGACCCCGTGCTGCTCATCGCCAGCCACCCCACGCGCGGCGTGGACATCGGCGCGCAGGCGGCGATCTGGGACCACCTGCGTACGGCGCGCGCCGCCGGGCTGGCGGTGCTGCTGATCTCCGCGGACCTCGACGAGCTGATCGGGCTGTCCGACACGCTCAAGGTGATCCTGCGCGGCAGGATCGTCGCCGACGTCGATCCCGCGAACGTGACCCCCGAGCAACTGGGCTCGGCGATGACCGGCGCCGGGGAGGAGACGGTATGAACGGGTTCCTCGACCGGGTGCTCGGCCGGGTGCGGCTGGGCGGCTGGCTCGCCGTCGCCGCGCCGGTCATCGCGGTCGTCTTCGCGGTGCTGATCACCTCGGCGGTCCTGCTCGTCGCGGGCAAGGCGCCCGTGGAGGCGTTCACCACCCTCGCGGACTACGGCACCCAGCCGCGGTCGATGGCCATGATCCTCAACACCGGGGTCATGTACTACATCTCCGCGCTCGCGGTGGCCGTCGGCTTCCGGATGAACCTCTTCAACATCGGCGTGGACGGCCAGTATCGGCTCGCGGCCGTGGTCGCCGCCGGGCTCGGCGGCGCCGCCGTGGTGCCCGGCGTGCTCAACATCGTCCTCGTGGTCGTCGTCGCGGTGGTCGTCGGCGCCCTGTGGGCCGCGATCGCCGGTCTGCTCCGGGTGTACCGGGGCGTGAGCGAGGTCATCTCGACCATCATGCTGAACGCGATCGCCACCGGCCTCGGGTCGTGGCTGGTCAGCGAGCACTTCGGTGTGCTGACGGGCAACGACCTCGGCACCAGGCCGATCCCCGACGACGCGCACATGCCGGGCATCCCGCTCATCGCCGGCACGCCGGTGCTGGTCAACGGCTTCATCGTGGTCGCGGTCCTGCTCGGCGTCGCGTACTGGGTCGTGCTCAACCGCACCCGGTTCGGCTTCGAGCTGCGGGCGACCGGCAAGTCCGAGTCGGCGGCGGTGGCCAGCGGGGTCAGCGTGAAGAAGATGATCGTCGTCACGATGGTCATGTCGGGCGCGGTCGCCGGTCTGATCGGCATGCCGGAACTGCTCGGCGCCTCCTACAAGTACAGCAACAACTTCCCGGCCGGCCTCGGCTTCACGGGCATCGCGATCGCCCTGCTCGGCCGCAACAACCCGGTCGGCATGGCGGTCGGCGCGCTGCTGTGGAGCTTCCTGGAAAACTCGTCCAACCAGCTCCAGCTGCTCGACATCTCCAAGGAGATCGTGCAGATCATGCAGGGCGTCGTCGTGATCTCCGTGATCATCGCGTACGAGCTGGTCCACCGCTACCGGATCGTCGCCGAGCAGCGCAGGGTCAGCCGCGAGCTCGCCGCGCCGCAGGAGGCGCCGAAGGCGGAGGCGGCGGCATGACAGGGCCGGACGGGATCGAGGAGCCGGACGGAATCGAGGAGACGGCATGACGGCGACGGACCTCCCGGTCGAACGCCCGGTCGAGACGCCCCCGGCGCGGCGCTTCCGGCTGTCGGCGCCGGTGCTCCTGCTCGGCCTGGCCGGGCTGGTGGTGCTGCTGTCGATCGCGCGGCTGGTGACCGGCGCGAACGACATCACCTCGGCGGGCACGGTCAGCGCCGCGCTCGGCCTCGCCGTGCCGATCGGGCTCGCCGGTCTCGGCGGCCTGTGGTCGGAGCGGGCCGGTGTGGTCAACATCGGCCTCGAAGGCATGATGGTGCTCGGCACCTGGTTCGGGGCCTGGGGCGCCCTCCAGTTCCACAGCCCCTGGGCGGGCGTGGTCGCCGGCGCCGTCGGCGGGGCGCTGGGCGCGGTGATCCACGCCGTCGCGACCGTGACCTTCGGCGTCGACCACATCATCTCCGGCGTGGCGATCAACATCGTCGGCGTCGGCTTCACCCAGTACCTGTCCCAGCTCGTCTTCGACGGCATGCCGGGCGGCGGGACGAAGAACTCGCCGCCGCTGCCCAAGATGGGCACGGTGAGCCTGAGCTTCCTCGACGACCCGCTGCGGACCGTCGAGGCCAAGCACTGGTTCGTGCTGTCGGACTTCGCGGGCGTGCTGCGGGGCATCACCCAGGGCGTGTCCTGGTTCACGATCCTGGCGATCCTGCTGGTCCCGCTGTCGTTCTACATCCTGTGGCGCACGCCGTTCGGCCTGCGCCTGCGGGCGTGCGGCGAGCGGCCGGTCGCGGCGGAGTCGCTGGGCGTCAACGTCTACCTGTACAAGTGGGCCGCCGTGCTCGTCTCCGGTGTGCTCGCCGGTCTCGGCGGCGCGTTCCTGTCGCTGGTGGCCGCGGGGATCTACCGTGACGGGCAGACGGGCGGGCGCGGCTACATCGGCCTCGCCGCCATGATTTTCGGCAACTGGCGTCCCGGCGGGCTCGCCGGGGGCGCGGCGCTGTTCGGCTACACCGACGCGCTGCAGCTCCGCCAGGGCGGAATCTCGGTGCACGCGCTGCTGTTCGTCGTCGCGCTGCTGCTCGTCGCGGTGGCGGTCTACCAGCTCGTACGGCAGCGGCGCGGGGTCGCGGCCCTGATCACCGGGGTCGTGGCGATCGCGGTGTTCGTGGTGTTCGCCGTGACCGACACCGTGCCGGAGCAGTTCACCTCGTTCACCCCCCACCTGACCACGCTGCTGGTGCTGTCGCTGGCCTCACAACGGCTGCGCATGCCGGCGGCCGACGGCGTCCCGTATCGAAGGGGGCAGGCGAAATGAGCATCGACTGGGAGGCGCTGCGGGTCGCGGCCCGCGAGGCCATGGCCCACGCGTACGCGCCGTACTCGAAGTTTCCCGTGGGGGCGGCGGCGCTCGTCGACGACGGCCGGGTCGTGACCGGCTGCAACGTGGAGAACGCCTCGTACGGCGTGGGGCTGTGCGCCGAGTGCGGGCTCGTCTCGGCGCTGCACGCGAGCGGCGGCGGCAGGCTGGTGGCCTTCACCTGCGTGGACGGCCACGGCGAGCTGCTGATGCCGTGCGGCCGCTGCCGCCAGCTTCTGTTCGAGCACGGCGGGCGGGACCTGCTGGTGGAGACGCCCGAAGGGCCGATGCGGATGGCCGACTTCCTGCCGTTCGCCTTCGGGCCCGAAGATCTGTCGCGATAAGGGGGAAGCGTGGGGTTCGACGCGATCGAGGTCATCATCGCCAAGCGCGACCGGGGTGAGCTGCCGACCGCCCAGATCGACTGGGTGATCGACGCGTACACGCGGGGCGAGGTGGCCGACGAGCAGATGTCGGCGCTGCTGATGGCGATCCTGCTCAACGGCATGAACCGCAGGGAGATCGCGGACTGGACCCAGGCCATGATCAGGTCGGGGGAGCGGATGGACTGGTCCTCCCTCGACCGGCCCACGGCCGACAAGCACTCCACCGGCGGGGTCGGCGACAAGATCACTCTGCCGCTGGCCCCGCTGGTCGCCGCCTGCGGCGCGTACGTGCCGCAGCTGTCCGGGCGGGGCCTCGGGCACACCGGCGGCACGCTGGACAAACTGGAGTCGATCCCCGGCTGGCGGGCGTCGCTGTCGAACGACGAGATGCTCGCCGTGATCCGCTCGGCCGGGGCGGTCGTGTGCGCGGCGGGCGCGGGCCTCGCGCCGGCCGACAAGAAGCTCTACGCGCTGCGCGACGTCACCGGCACGGTCGAGTCGATCCCGCTGATCGCCTCCTCGATCATGTCCAAGAAGATCGCCGAGGGCACGGGATCGCTCGTGCTCGACGTGAAGGCCGGCTCGGGCGCGTTCATGAAGAACGTGGACGACGCCCGGGAGCTGGCGCGGACGATGGTCGAGCTCGGCACCGACGCCGGAGTGCGCACGGTCGCCCTGCTGACCGCGATGGACCGGCCGCTCGGCCTGAAGGTGGGCAACGCGCTGGAGGTCGAGGAGGCCGTCGAGGTGCTCGCCGGCGGCGGCCCCGCCGACGTGGTGGAACTCACCGTACGGCTGGCCAGGGAGATGCTGGAGGCCGCCGCCGTCCCGGGCGCCAGGGACCCCGAGGAGGCGCTGAAGGACGGCTCGGCGATGGACGCCTGGCGGCGCATGATCGTCGCCCAGGGCGGCGATCCGGACGCGCCGCTGCCGACGGCCGCCGAGTCGGCCGTGGTCACGGCCCCCGCCTCGGGCACGCTGCGCACGCTCGACGCGCTCAAGGTCGGCCTGGCGGCCTGGCGGCTCGGCGCCGGACGGGCCCGCAAGGAGGACCCGGTGTCGGCGGGCGCGGGCATCGTCCTGCACGCCAAGCCCGGCGAGACGGTGCGCGCCGGAGCCCCGCTGATGACCCTGTACGCCGACGAGGCCGGCCGGTTCGACCGGGCCCTCCAGGCCCTCGAAGGGGCGTACGAGATCGGCGACCAGGACGGCGCCGACCTGCTCCCGCTGGTGATCGACCGCCTCACCGCCTGACCGTCGACGCCGCCGCCGGCCCGTGAACGAACGGGCCGGTCGCGTTCCGTAGCCGGCGGGCGATGCACATGAGCGCTCTGTACCGGTGAAAGGGCCGGGACGAAATTCCTGTGTGTATTTAACCGGGTATTGGCAGTACTATGACGTCCCCGCCGCACGCCGGGTTGTCGCTGCGACATCGACGGCTACCGCGGAGGCCGGTCACGCCGCTATTTCGGGCAGGCGTTAACTGGTGTGCATCCCCATTTTGTGGCGATTGACGAATTTTCGGCCGAGTACGTATCTTGACCGGTGTCAGCAAAACTCCCTGTTCACCGCCCGCAAACGGCGTACTGGACCGGGTGATCCTCGCATCGAGGTGAGCTGCTACCGCATCTACGGGGGTGTCGTGAGCAGGCCGTCGAGCCATGCGCACATGCATCGGGTTGTCCGAATCCGCCATGCGTCCACGGGCCTGGTCAGGCATTTCACACGGCGGGTCCCACGCGTCCGGTCGTTCCGGGACTGACGCGATGTCCCGCGTCCACGAGGATCAGGCACCAGCCGTACGGGGATCAACGGCACAGTCATGACGTCGCGTCCGGATGGAAGCGGCACTGCACGGGAGGCGCCGGCCCGGCCGGGCGGCCGGGAAACGAACAGGGGAAGCGAGTACGACTGCGCCAGAAGGGGGAACAACGTTGGCTACCGAGGTCGACGCGACCGCGTCGGGCGAGACTCGCTCGGGGGATGAGGAACTGAGCGAGGAGTACCGGCCCCGGCTTTCTGCGATTCAGATCGTTTCGATAAGTTCCCTGCTCCCGGCGGACTCGCCGCGGAGCATCGGGGAGGATTTCCAGCACGTGCGTCTGCTGTCAGGCCTGGACACCGTGCTGCCGCCGATAATCGTGCACCGTCCCAGCATGCGAATCGTCGATGGAATGCACCGGCTGCGGGCGGCGGTGCTCCGGGGGGAGGAGACCATCCGCGTGCGGTTCTTCGACGGCGACGAACGGGACGCCTTCGTGATCGCCGTGAGGGAGAACACCGCTCACGGCCTGCCGCTGGCCATGCGCGACCGGACGGCGGCGGCGGAACGGATCGTCCGCTCGCATCCGTACTGGTCGGACCGGGTGATCGCCAGGATCGCGGGCCTGTCCGCACGGACCGTCAGCGACATCCGCCGCGCCGCGCTTCCCGGTGACGTACAGCCGGCGGCGCGGGTGGGACAGGACGGACGGGTCCGTCCGCTCGACAGTTCCGCCGGCCGGATTCGGGCGGCCGAACTCATCGCCGAGAGGCCGCAGGCCTCGCTGCGGCAGATCGCCAAGGAGGCGGGGATATCGCCGGGCACGGTGCGTGATGTCCGTGACCGGCTCAGCAGGGGGGAGGACCCCTTGCCCATCTCCTTGCGGCCGGCCGATCGGCGGCCTGGGCCGGAGTCCCGGAACCAGCCGGCCGCCGTGGGCGTCCGGCTGCGCAGCGTCCCCTCCCGCCCCGGGCCGGCCTCTCCGCGCGGACCCGAGCCTGGCCGAAGCCAGATGTCGCTGTTGAACATCCTCATCAAGGATCCCTCCCTGCGGTCCGGAGAGCGTGGCCGGTCCCTCCTCCGGCTGTTGAGCGCCACCGCCTCGATAAGGCCGGAGTGGGACCGGTTGCTCGACGCGGTGCCCGAGCACTGTGTCGGCATGGTCTGCCGCATGGCCAGGGAAGGCGCCGCCGCGTGGGCGGAGTTCGCCGACGATCTCGAGCGGAGATCGGTGCGGTATGGGGCGCGGGCGGAGGGATGACGACGCTTGCGACTGTTCGCCTTCCATCACGCCGGAGGCAGCGCCGCGGCCTTCGCCGGCTGGCAGCGGGCGCTCGGGCCGGGCGTCGAGGTCGTCGCCGTCGAGCTCCCGGGGCGCGGACGCGACGGCTGGGGTGCGCGCCACGCCGACACCGAATCGCTGACCGCCGCCCTGAGGGGGCGACTCGGCCCGCGGCTGACCGGCCCGTACGTCTTCTACGGCCACAGCATGGGGGCCATGGTGGCCTACAGGCTGGCGAGGTCGCTCGTCGAGAGCGGGTGGACACCTCCTGAAAGGCTGCTCGTCGGCGCCTTCGCGGCACCCCATCTGGCGCATGTGCTGAACGAGGTCGGAAGCCTGAGTGACGGCGCCCTGGCCGACATGCTGATCGGCATCTCCCGGCTGCCGTCCACGGCGTCGATCCTGCTGGAAGACCCGAATCGGCTCGAACGGACCCTGACGCTCGTCCGGGAGGACCTGCGCGTCTGCGGGGACAGCCCCCGGCGTGCGCCGGGGAGGCCGCTCCTGCCCTGTCCCATCGACGTGTTCGCCGGGGCCGACGACCCGCTGGTCCCGGTCGAGGACGCCGCCGCCTGGCGTTACTACACCACCGCCGACTGCACTTTCCGCGCGATTCCCGGAGGGCACTTTTTCCCCCGAGAGTCGCAGGATATTTTCTTCCGCGAGCTCGGTTCCGCGCTCTCGCAGGTCACCCGTGCGATGACCCGCTGAAATTCGGCGCGCCTTCGGTGTGCAAGTGCGAAGAACCGGCGGTTGCACGGGCACGGCCGTGACCTGAACGCCTGGCGTACGCGCGGGCCTGCGGTAAATACTGCAGGCACGTCCCGGTCCCGTCCGATAATTACTTGCGGAACGGGTTCTCGTATCGTCTCCATGAATCCAGGAGCGTAAGTGCCGGAGAAATCTGATCATATTCGATTCGACAATGGATTGCTGCGCTGCGTCATTTCGACGCGGTCCGCGGGATGCTCTTTGAATCACGCGATGATGACCCGGTTCGCTTCGACGATCCGTTCACTGGGAACGGACGCCGGGGCCATCCTGCTGATCGGGCAGGGAGAGAACTTCTGCACCGGGGGAAACGTCAAGGCGTTCGCGAGCGCCGATGATCCCGCAGCGGTGGTCGGCGGGTTCGCCGCCGAGTTCCATGATTTCCTGATGGCGCTGGTCGAGGCGCCGGCCCCGGTGGTGGCCGGTGTCCAGGGCTGGGCGGCGGGCGCGGGTATGAGCCTGGCCTGCGCGGCGGACGTCGTCGTCGGCGGCCCGTCGACGCGGTTCCGCGCGGCGTATTCGTCGCTCGGCTATTCCCCCGACGGCGGTCTTTCCTGGACGCTGCAGCGCTCCGTGGGGTTCAACCGAGCCCGCGACCTGATCCTCACGGACACGGTGCTGACGGGCGAGCAGGCGTTCCGGATCGGCCTGCTCACCCGTGTGGTGCCCGACTTCGAGGTGGCGGATCACGCGCTGGCCGTGGCCACGAGTCTCGCGGCGGGCCCCACCGGCAGCCACGCGCGCATCAAGAGGCTGCTGTGGGAAGCGCCGGAGCGGACCTTCGCCGAGCACCTCGACGCGGAGGCCGCGGCGGTCGCGGAGTGTGCGGACAGCCCGGCCGGGCGGGAGGGCGTCGCGGCGTTCGCCCAACGGCGAGCCGCCGACTTCGCGGCCGCGTCCGCCCGGCCCTGAGGATCGGAGGAGGCCTTGTCTGTTGCCGAGGCAGGTCCGCGGGGCGGGGGAGTGGGAAACCCTGCCCGCGAACCGGATGTGATCCAGTTGCTGACACCCGAGGGCGAGCGGGTGCACCATCCCCGCTACGACCTCGAGACCGATCCCGAGCTGCTCCGGACGTTGTACTCGGCCATGGTCACGGCACGCCGGGTCGACGCCGAGGGGGTCACCCTGCAGCGGCAGGGAGAACTGTGCCTGTGGCCTTCGCTGCTGGGCCAGGAAGCGGCGCAGGTCGGTTCGGCGTACGCGCTGCGCGAGGACGACCATGCCTTCCCGAGCTACCGCGATCACGCGGTGGCGCTCGTCCGCGACGTCGATCCGCTGCGTCTTTTCCGGATGTTCCGGGGAGTGACCCACGGAGGCTGGGATCCCGCGGAGCGGAACTTCCACCTCTACACGCTGGTCATCGGCGCTCAGACGCTGCACGCGACCGGATACGCGATGGGCGTGGGCTACGACGGCGCCGACACGGCGGTCATCGTCTACTTCGGGGACGGCGCGACCAGCCAGGGCGACGTGAACGAGGCGTTCAACTTCGCCGCCGTCTACAACGCCCCCGTGGTCTTCTTCTGCCAGAACAACCAATGGGCGATCTCTGAGCGGGTGGACCGGCAGAGCCGGGTCCCGCTCTACCGGCGGGCCGCCGGGTTCGGCTTCACCGGCGTGCGAGTGGACGGCAACGACGTGCTGGCCTGTCTCGCCGTGACCCGCGCCGCGCTCGACCGGGCGCGCCGGGGAGAGGGACCGATGCTCGTGGAGGCGTTCACCTACCGGATGGGCGCGCACACCACCGCGGACGACCCGACGCGATACCGGGATGCCGCGGAGGTGGAGGAATGGGCGCGCAGGGATCCGATCGCGCGACTCAGGACGCACCTGGACAAGAACGGATGGGCAGATCCGGACTTCCTCGACGAGGTCGAGGAGAGGAGCGAACGGCTCGCCGTCCGCATCCGGGACAGCGTCCGCTCCATGCCCGACCCGCCGCTCAGCGAGTTCTTCGGGGCCACGTACGCGGGCGGTCATCCGCTCGTGGACGAGGAGCGGGACGGCTTCCTCGACTATCAGGCGTCGTTCCTCGACGCGGAGGTGAGCTGAGATGACCGCCGTTCACGAGGTCGCGACGAGGCCGTCGCCCGTCCGCACGCTCACGGTCGCGAAGGCGATCAACGAGGCGCTGCGCCGCGCGCTGTCCGAGGACCGGAAGGTCGTCCTCATGGGCGAGGACATCGGCCGGCTGGGCGGCGTCTTCCGGGTGACCGACGGCTTGCAGGAGGAGTTCGGCGGCGACCGGGTCCTCGACACGCCCCTCGCGGAGTCGGGCATCGTGGGCACGGCGATCGGGCTGGCCCTGCGCGGCTACCGGCCGGTGGTGGAGATCCAGTTCGACGGCTTCGTCTTTCCCGCCTACAACCAGATCGTCACGCAGCTCGCGAAGATGCGGGCGCGGGCCGGAGGCGCCGTCGGTCTCCCGCTGGTGATCCGCATCCCGTACGGCGGCGGCATCGGCGCGGTCGAGCATCACGGCGAGTCGCCGGAGGCCCTGTTCGCCCACGTCGCGGGCTTACGGGTGGTGACGCCGTCCACCGCGCAAGACGCCTACGCGATGCTGCTGCAGGCCGTCGGACACGACGATCCCGTGATCTTCCTGGAGCCCAAGGGCCGCTACTACGACAAGGGCGAGGTGGACGTCGTGGCACCCGCCACGGGACTCCACGTGGCCCGGGTCGTGCGGGAGGGAAGCGACGTGACGGTCGCCGGCTACGGCCCGGCGATCCGGCCCTGCCTGGACGCGGCGGCCGTGGCCGCGGCCGAGGGCGCCGGCCTGGAGGTCGTCGATCTGCGGTCCATCTCGCCCATCGACTTCGACACGATCGCGGAGTCGGTGGGCAGGACCGGGCGGCTGGTCGTGGTGCACGAGGCCCCGGTGTTCTTCGGGGCGGGCGCGGAGATCGCCGCGCGGATCACCGAGCGGTGTTTCCACGAACTCGAGGCCCCGGTGCTGCGGGTCGGCGGTTATCACATGCCCTACCCGCCCGCGCGTGCCGAGCGTGACTACCTGCCTGATCTCGACCGGATCCTGGACGCGGTCGAGCGCGTCCTCGCCTACTGACGGGAGCCGTCGTGACCGCTCAGCGCTTCCGCGAGTTCAAGATGCCCGACGTGGGCGAGGGTCTGCACGAGGCGGAGATCCTCCGTTGGTATGTCTCCCGTGGCGACCCGGTCTCCGACGGCATGCCGGTATGCGAGATCGAGACGGCGAAGGCCACGGTCGAGATACCCATCCCGTACAGCGGAATGGTCCACGAGATCCATTTCGCCGAGGGGTCGACGGTGATGATCGGCACACCGATCATCACCGTCGACACCGCTCCCCAGCCCGGTCACGCGTCACCCCCGTCCGCTCCGGAC